>CAISYX010000429.1 GCA_903889815.1 uncultured Gammaproteobacteria bacterium | reverse complement strand
GCTGAAGCAGCGACTGGTCATCGTCATTTTGAAAAACCACACGAACTCCGATGCGCGCAAGAGCCAGTCGGTACAGATTCGACACCATCACTCGCCGTGCAGCAGCCCGCAGGCCACGCGCGGTGAATACGAATCCCAAGCCGGAGACAGCGGCGATCACGCGCGGCACCCTCGCCATGCGAGCGGCCAGCCCGCCAAGGAGAACTGGCTTGATGGTCACAAGGTGAACCACGTCAGGTTTGAGAGCGATCATCAGCCGCCGTAGCGTCATGAACAGTTTCAGTCCTTGCCATGCACTGGTGCTTCGCCGGTCGATGTCGAGCGGATGCAAGGTGAAGCCATGTTGCTCGATGTCGGTCGGCGCAAGTGTGAGCGCAGTGGCCACGTGTACGTCGTAGCCGGCATCGCGCGCAGCCTGGGCGATGGGTAAGCGGTGCGACATGAAAAACCAGTCGACGTTGACAATAATAAGTATGCGTGGCTTAGTCACTTGTCTGTACCTCCAGCCAAGACTGAAACATCAGCACATCCCACAGATGGTACGCCCAGTTGCGCTCATCGCTGAGGTGCTCGTCCCACTTCTGCCTGACCGGGGCGACCGCAAAGAAGCCTTCGCGCTGGAGCCGCTCGGGCGAGAGCAGCGATTCTGCCCAGTCGCGTAGGGGGCCGCGCAGCCAGCTGTCGATCGGGATGCCGAAACCCATCTTGGGCCGGTCCATCAGCGCCCGGGGCACATGCCGGTACAGCACCTGACGCAGGACCCACTTGCCCACGCCGTCGCGCTGCTTGAGATTCTGCGGTAGCCGCCAGGCGAACTCCACCACCCGGTGGTCCAGCATCGGCACCCGGGTTTCCAGGCTGACCGCCATGGCAGCCCGGTCCAACTTGACCAGGATGTCATCGGGCAGGTAGGTCATGAGGTCCAGGGCCATCATGCGTTCCACAGTGTCCACCGAGCCGAGCTCGTGGGCGTTCCCAGTCAGCAGGGTGGGCGGCTCCTGTCCTTGCAGCACCACCTCGCCAGGTGAGTCCCAGTGCGACACCAGGCTGCGGTACAGACCGTCGATGCTCTGGTTGCCCAGGATTCCAGCGCCTTTGTGAAGGCGATCCCCCAGCCGCTGCTGCAATGCTTCAATGGGCAGATGCTGGCCGATGGCTGTCCATGTGGCGGGTGGTATGGCGGTGATGGCATGGGCCGCTGCCCGTCGGAGAGGTCTGGGAATGCGAGACAGTTTCTGCCACAGGCCTGAAGCCACGCTGTAACGGGTGTAGCCACTGAACAGCTCGTCTCCTCCATCGCCCGACAGCGACACCGTAACCTGCTGGCGGGCCAGCGCTGAAACCAGATGTGTCGGGATCTGGGACGAATCGGAGAAAGGCTCGTCGAAGAGGTTGGGCAGCCGGGGTATCACCGCCATCGCCTCTTCAGGCGTCACATACAGCTCGGTATGTTCGGTACCCAGGTGTCGGGCCACCGCCTTGGCATGTTCGGCTTCGTTGTAGCCCTTCTCGTGGAAGCCAATGGTGAAGGTCTTGACCGGCCGGGACGACCGCTTCTGCATCAGCGCCACGATGGCGGACGAATCGATGCCGCCTGAAAGGAACGCGCCCAGCGGCACGTCGGCCATCATCTGCCCCGCCACGGCCGAGTCGAGCAGCGACTCCAGTTCGTTCACGGCTGCCTCGGGCGTCCAGACGCGTGCTCGGTCGGCCTGGCCATGACGTACTGCGTCCACGGCCGACCAGTACCGGGTCAGACGTGGCTCCCGCCGCGCCAGCGACACTTCCACCATGCACCCCGGCGACAGCTTCTGGATGCCTTCGTAGATGGAGTAGGGGGTGGGCACATAGTTGTGCCGCATGAACAAGGTCAGGGCCTGGCGATTGATGCGCCCT
>CAISYX010000428.1 GCA_903889815.1 uncultured Gammaproteobacteria bacterium | reverse complement strand
TTAACATCACCAAAGATTAAACAATTTCATTGAGTCAAACGCATGCAGTCCTATTCCGAAAAGCAAACTAGCGGCTTCCCAAAAGGATCAACTCGGCAGAGCAATGCTACCAAGATCGCGGATCTTCCACCTTCCCGAGTCGTTACTGGTAACAAGCTTTTCATTGTCCCGGCAGTATTCACTGCTGTTTTTTTTCTCCTCTCGTTCCTTCCGAGGGTTCAACAGAACGACGTTCTTGTGTGGTCTTTCTGGGCAGCTGTTGCCATCCTCGGAACCTGGGTGTTGCTATTGAATTTCAGGACGAGGAAGTTGGGAACAGCGAAATCATTTGTTCTCACCAAGCCCAAGCCGCAACACTACATTCAGGCAATGGTGCACCTTTCCGTTTACACGTATTGGGGTTGGCACTGGCCTCCTGTGCAGGAGCACGCTTTGCTCTTGCTTGCCCAACTGTTTTTCGCTTACGCATTTGACATGCTGATGGCTTGGACTCGTCGCGACACTTATCTATTGGGGTTCGGTCCATTTCCCATCATTTTCAGTACCAATCTGTTCATGTGGTTCAGGGATGACTGGTTTTACCTGCAGTTTCTTATGATCGCTGTCGGATTTATGGGCAAGGAATTCGTGCGCTGGAATCGGGATGGGAAAAGTACGCATATTTTCAATCCCTCGGCATTCACGTTAGGGTTGTTCTCGCTGGTTCTTATTTTGACAAATAGCACATCGATTACATGGGGGCCACAAATAGCTTCGACCTTGAGTCTGGCTCCCGGAATTTACACCTATCTTTTCCTGGGTGGCCTGGTAGTAATGTATTTCTTTTCCATCACATTGGTTGCAGCATCTGCCGCCGCGGTGCTCTTTACTCTCAGCGCTTTGTACTACACTTTCACCGGTGTTCCCTATTTTCTCGATTCAGAAATCCCAACAGCTGTATTTTTGGGTCTTCACCTACTGGTAACGGATCCCTCTACGTCTCCAAGAACACCACCGGGCAAACTCGTTTTCGGAATTCTCTACGGCTTGGGGGTATTTGCACTCTACTCAATTCTCAGTGCGTTTGGTGCCCCAACCTTCTATGACAAATTGTTGTGTGTACCGCTTCTCAATTTGAGCGTGCAATGGATAGACAGAGCAGTCCTGGGGCTTCGCGACAAAAAGGGACTAGAGCGATTCGGTTTAGGAGTAGTTCCGACCAGGACAGCGAATCTGGCACACATGGCGGTTTGGATAGTTTTCTTCGGATTGATGACCTTGGTCGGCAAGACTGATGGCAGACACGTGGGTGATAGTTTGCCATATTGGGCACAAGCATGTGAGGAGGGGCGGCCTACCGCTTGCGAAAGACTGCTACTCGTTGAGTCCAATTACTGTGCAGATAATTCAGGGTGGGCTTGCAACGAAATCGGGGCTCATTACATGACTGGGAAGATTGCTGATGCTGATGCAGACCGTGCTTTAGGGTTCTTTGCCAGGGCGTGTGAATTAAGGTTTCAAGCGGGATGTCTCAATGTGTTGGATCCGTCAAATGCAACGGTAGCCAATCCCCGGCCTTTCGATTTGCGTCTCTTGTTGCGGGAAGGAGGGCAGAATCTCCTTGAGATGCCGGAACCGGAGTTGTATCAGCGAGCGTGCGAGCACGGCTGGAACTATGCCTGCAATACCGTTGTGAGCATGCGTTGACGTGACTCGGAAGACTATGGCAACGGACGAAACTTCCTTGAGTAGGGGTGTATGAGGAAAAGGAGAAGAATCGCAAAGATTCTTTCTCGGTCAATGATACTGGCAGGTGTTGCCGTAATGGAAACGACGCTTTGTATGTTTGCCGGAGGGACTTTGTGGAGCGGATCAGCACTGGCGCAGGCGACTGCCGACAATGCGGCCGGTAATCTTCAAAGTGCTGCATTCAGAGCCACGGCATGGAACCTGCCAGATGAACCTCTTCTGGGATTTACTGAAATTCCAGCTGGCTCCTTTCCAATGGGGAGCAATCCACTGATAGACCCCATGGCTTTTGAAAACGAGCGGTGGTCCGATTCGCGTCGACAGGGAGTAGTGGAACTGCCTGCTTACTACATTGCGCGATTTGAGACCACTGTTGGGCAGTTCCAGGCATTTATTGATGCTACGAGCTACAGTGCTGCTCAGCTTGATGACTCGGGTCAACAAAATCTGCCTGCGTCTGGTGTTTCATGGACTGACGCTCTTGCGTACGCAAGGTGGCTGGAGTCAGAAATGAAATCATCAGACCAGACTCCTGCTGAACTCCGAAGGCTTCTGGACATTGGTTGGCATTTGACTTTGCCTAACGAGGCCGAGTGGGAAAAAGCTGCACGTGGTACTGAATCCAGAATATATCCCTGGGGTAATCAGGCCAGGAAAGACAGGGCGAATTTTGCCGGATCCGGTCCAGTGCCAGTCGGCAGTATTCCTTGCCCAGAGTGCCCTTACGGCATTAAAGATATGAGTGGCAATGTCTGGGAATGGACTCGCAGCCCATACCAGCCATACCCTTTCACCTCGGATGACGATTTTGAGAATCTTGCAGAAGATGCTCTTTGGGTTATGCGTGGCGGCTCCTTCAACGATGCAGAGAACAACATCCGAACAGCTGTACGAGGTGCTGCAGATCCTGGTGCTCGCAGACCTTTCATCGGCTTTCGTCTGGTGATTTCCAGCAACTGAATGCAATCGCACTGCCTTGAGGGAGAGCACTGCAAGTCCTTGTAGAGCTCCTGCTTCCTTGTCACACTCCCGACCAAGAGACACGCTATTTTCGACTATGATTTCCAGTAACCGTAGCTCTAGAAAGGTGTATCCATATGGGTGAAGTCAAACTCGCATGTCCTCCGCCATCCTTGCCGCACGCTGAATCCTCCATATTCTATGTACTCGATACCAATGTTTTGATTCACGACCCCACTGCCATAATGAACTTCGAAGAGCACAATCTCGTTATTCCAATGACAGTGCTTGAGGAGCTCGACAAACTCAAAAGTGGCAAGGTAGCCATCGCAGCAGATTGCCGGCAGGCAATTCGGGAGATCGACAGTGTTCTGGGTCGGGCCAGTCCCGATGCTGTAGAGCAGGGAGTTCCAATACAGCGCGGCAAAAAGCTGAAGCCTTCTGGAACGCTCGCTATTCTGATGACTGAAACCCCTGCAAACGTCATCCTCCTTCCAAATCACCTGAACGACAACAAGATTCTGAACGCAGTCGCCTACCTCAAACAGCGTCATGCAGGTAGACGTGTTGTTCTGATTACCAAAGATATCAACATGCGCCTGAAAGCCAGAGGTTGTGGGATCGAGTCTGAGGATTATCACAGTGATCAATTGCTGAGCGATATCGCTCATTTGAACAAAGGATACATCGAATTTCAAAACAGCTTCTGGGATGAAGTGGAAGATGTTCAAACCGAGCATCGCGGTTCGAGCACGCTTTATCACATTGCTCGCAATGTAATCACGCAGGAGTTG
>CAISYX010000427.1 GCA_903889815.1 uncultured Gammaproteobacteria bacterium | reverse complement strand
GTGTCACCCGACAAGACGAAGATGGCGCCATGTCAGAGCGTTGGGGTTATTTGATCCTCTCCAGATCCGGTTCGGGCATTGCAAAGTGTTTACTCTCCCTTTTTTAATGCGGCTGCTGGCGACGGTGGCCGTTTTTTTTGCAGATCATTTCCTGCTGCAGGTTCGCGGGCAAGCCTGCTCCCCCTGTGTCCCTGGTTTGCGTCCCCTGTTGTCCCGTCAGTACAAGTGGCAGGCCACCAAGCGGCCATCGTCCTGCACGGTTTTCAGCACAGGCGTCTGCTGGCGGCACACATCCATGGCGCGCGGACAGCGGCTGGCGAAGCGGCAGCCGGCCGGCACATTCACCGGCGACGGAATCTCTCCCGTAATGGGCGTGGACAGCCGGGCCCGCTCGCTCTGCGGATCGGGTTCAGGGTTGGAGGCAATCAGAATCTGCGTGTAGGGATGCAAGGGCTCGAAGTACACCTTGTTGACCGGGCCGATTTCCACCAACGCCCCCAGATACATCACCGCCATGCGGTCGCTGACATAACGCACCATCGACAGGTCGTGGGCGATGAACAACATGGTCAGCCCCATGGTCTGCTTCAACTCGCTGAGCAGGTTCACCACCTGGGCCTGCACGGACACGTCGAGGGCGGAGATGGGCTCGTCGCATACGACGAACTCGGGCTCCAGAATCAGCGCGCGGGCGATGCCGATACGCTGGCGCTGGCCGCCGGAGAACTCGTGGGGATAGCGCGACAGATGGTCAGCATGCAGCCCTACCCGTTCCAGCCACTGTGCAGCCTTGTCCCGAGCCTGAGGCGACGACATCAGGCGATGCAGCAACAGGCCTTCCGCCAGAATCTCCCCTACCGTCATGCGCGGATTCAGCGAGGAGTAGGGGTCCTGAAAGATCATCTGCATGCGCCGTGACAGCTGGCGGAAGTCGGCTGCCCGATAGCGGGCCGGAAGCGCGTCGCCCCGGTACTGCACGCTGCCGGCCGTTTTATCGTGCAGGCCCAGCAGAGTCTTGCCCAGGGTCGACTTGCCCGAGCCACTCTCGCCGACCAGGCCGAGAACCTCGCGCTCGTGAATTCTGAAGCTGATGTCATCCACGGCATGCACGCGACGGCCTCCGCCGAGCTCGAAATAGCGGGTCAGCTTGTCCACCCTCAACAGCTCAGCCACGGACACCTCCCACATGCAAGGCACTGGCATTTCGGGGCGCCAGCGGGTGTTGCAGCCAGCAACGCGACGCGTGACCCTGCCCTGCCGCGAAGATTTCCGGCGCCCGGGCCTGACACACCTGCATGGCATGGGGACAGCGCGCGGCATAGGCGCAGCCTGCGGGTGGCGCAAACAGGTCTGGGGGACTGCCCTCGATGGGCAACAGGCGCTGCGTCACATCGCGATGATTGCTAGGCATGGCCTGTTTCAGCCCCAGCGTGTACGGGTGGGCCGAGCGGTAGAACACATCATCGACACTGCCGGACTCCACCACCTGGCCGGCATACATCACGGCGACCTCGTCCGCCATGCGCGCCACCACCCCCAGATCATGGGTGATGAGGATGATGGCCATGCCGGTTTCCTTCTGCAGTTCGCGCAGCAGGTCCAGAATCTGTGCCTGAATGGTGACGTCCAGCGCCGTGGTGGGCTCGTCGGCAATCAGCAAGGCGGGCTTGCAGGCGATGGCCATGGCGATCATGGCGCGCTGCAGCATGCCGCCGGAGAACTCGAAGGGATACTGATCGGCACGCCTGGCAGCCTCGGGAATGCGCACCATCTCCAGCAACTCAATGGCCCGGGCGCGTGCCTGGGCCCCGCTGAAGCCACGATGCACCAGCAGCGGCTCGGCAATCTGGTCGCCGATGCGCATGGTGGGGTTGAGCGAGGACATCGGGTCCTGAAAGATCATGCCGATTTCCGAGCCCCGCACCTCGCGGCCCGCCACAGTGCTGCGCCCCAGAATCTCTTCGCCACGCAGCCGCGCGCTGCCCGCGGTGATGCGCCCGGGGGGCATGGGCGTCAAGCCCATCATGGCCTGCACGGTCACGGACTTGCCGCAGCCCGACTCACCAACGATGGCCAGCGTGCGCCCCGCGTCCACGCTGAAATCCACGCCGCGCACGGCCTTGACCGTGCCGCCATAGGTGTCGAATTCCACCTGCAGATTGCGCACGTCCAGCAGGGGCACGTTCATTCCAGACTCCTCATGCGGGCATCCAGCGCATCGCGCAGCCCATCGCCCAGCAGGTTGAAGGCCAGCACCGTCACACTGATGAACAGGGCCGGGAAGATCAGCTCGTGGGGGTGGGTGAGCATCGTCGCCAGCCCCTCATTGCTCATGCTGCCCCAGGACGCAGTGGGTGGTGCCACGCCCATGCCAATGAAGGACAGGAAGGCCTCGGTGAAAATGGCGCTGGGCACCGCGAAGGTCAGCGTCACCAGAATCACGCCCAGAGTGTTGGGGATCATGTGTCGCAGCACGAGATACCAGTTGGGGGCTCCCAGCAGGCGGGACGCACTGATGTAGGCTTCCTGGCGGATCTGCAGAATCTGCCCGCGCACCAGCCGCGCGGTGGCCGGCCAGGCCAGCACCACCAGGGCCAGCAGCATGGGCAGGATGCCGCTCTCGCCCGGCCCGATGCCGAACACCACCTGGAACAGAATCATGAACAGCAGGAATGGCAGAGCCACCACGAAGTCGGCAAAGCGCATCATCCACTGATCGACGCGGCCGCCGAGGAAGCCCGCCGTGCTGCCATACAGGACTCCCAGCAGCACATACAACACCGGCGCCACGATGCCGATGAACAGCGACACCCGCGCCCCCGCCATCAACCGTGACAGCATGTCGCGGCCCAGGTAATCCGTGCCCAGCGGATGCAAGCCAAGAAGCACCTCGTCGCCCTCGGCCAGCGCACGTTCAGGCGGCACCAGGGCCCGAGCGCGCACTTCGTCGATGGTGATCACGCGAGTGACATCCACTTCCAGCACTTCGAAGCGGTTGCTCAGCGCTCGCCCGTCGCCCAGCGCCACCAGCGAGTAGAAGTAGGAGTCGGGCCGCAGATCGAGGCGGTCCTCGTAGAAGCCGGCGCCACCATCCGGAAACTCGGCAATCGGCAGGCCGAAGGCCATGTCACCGTCCACGGGAAATACGTTGCGGTAGAGCCGGAAGCCCTGCGCGCTCGGCACGGCATCCCACAGCAGGCGCACCACCTGGGAATTGGCGGCCGCTGCCAGCCGCAGCCCGCTGCCGCCTTCGAATCCCGCTGTGGCTGTCCCATTCCAGGCAACATAGGGCGCGACGATGGTGGCACTGCGATCGGCCCCCGGCGCCTGACTGATCTGGTCGATGTCCTGCCGCGCCGGGTCGACAGTCCACAACAACGGCCCCAGCAGGGCGAAGGACAGCAGCGCGATGATGATCCACAGGGAGAGCATGGCTCGGCGATTGCGGCGCAGCCGCGCCCAGGCATCCTGCCAGTAGGAGCGTGAAGGTCGGGTAATGCCGTGGGCATCAGGACGCACCTGCAGGGGCAGAAAGTCATCGGGAGTCAGCGCTGGAGGCGTATTCGGCGTCGTCATTGCACCCTCACCCGCGGATCAATCCAGCCATACAGCAGGTCGACCACGATCACCATGAACACCAGGAAGGCGCCATAGAACACAGTGGTACCCATGATCACCGTGTAATCCAGCTGCTGCACTGCCTGCACGAAATAGCGCCCCAGGCCCGGAATGGCGAACACCAGCTCCACCACGAAGCCGCCGGTGGTAATGGCCGCAATGGCGGGCCCGAGGACTGTCACCACCGGCAGAATGGCATTGCGCAGCTGATGCCGCGTGAAGATGCGCGCGGGCGGCAGGCCCTTGGCCCTGGCTGTGCGGATGTAATCGGAGTGGATAATCTCGAGCATCGAAGAGCGCATCAGACGGGTCAGATAGGCCATGGTGCCCATCCCCAGCACCAGGGCTGGCAGAATCATGTGGCTGACCTCGCCCCAGCCGGCCACAGGCAGCAGCGACACGCCCAAAAGTGCATTCACATTCACCAGTGCCAGCTGCCCGAGGGCCGCGAACACGAAACTGGGCACCGAGATACCGAGAATCACCAGGAACATGATGATGGTGTCTGGCAGCCGGTTGCGATACACCGCCGTGAGCGCGCCCCAGAGCACGCCCCCGAGTGCGGCGAACAGCACCGCCAGAATACCGAGGGTGGCAGAGACAGGAAAATGTTCGCGGATGATGTCATTGACCTGGCGATTCTGCTGGGTGAAGGAGATGCCGAAGTCGCCGCGCAGGAAATTGCTCAGATAGAGCACGTATTGCTCGCCGAGGGGCTTGTCGAGGCCGTAGCGGGCCTCGAGGTTGGCACGAATCTCGGGGCTGATGGCACGGCCGCCCGAGAGGGGATCGCCGGGCACGTTGTGCATGGCGAGGAAGGTGGCGGTGGCGATGAACCAGACGGTTACCAGGCCCTGCGCGAGTCTCTTGAGTGTGTACTGCCACATGTGTGTGCGGGATTCCCCATCATTCAAAGTATCGTTTCAATAGCGCCTTGATCCCGGAAGAGAGGGGTGGGAGGGGCCTGTCGCGACACGCCGTGAACCCATCCATGGGGGCTCGGCAGCCGCCGTCCAGGCGGCTGACGGTCCTGAAAGACTCGCC
>CAISYX010000426.1 GCA_903889815.1 uncultured Gammaproteobacteria bacterium | reverse complement strand
GATTTCCTGGCCGGCCGGATAAGGCTTCACGTTTTTCAGGTTCTCGGCCAGCGTCTTGCCGGTAACCGTCATGCAGTTGCCGTGGAGCATGCCGCGGTCCAGCATCATCTTCATCAAGGGCTGGATACCGCCAATCTTGATCAGCTCTGACATCAGGAAGCGACCGCTCGGGCGCAGGTCTGCCAGCAGCGGGGTGTCCTTGCCCAGGCGGGTGAAGTCGTCCAGCGTCAGTGGGACGCCCACAGTGTGTGCAATGGCCAGCAGGTGCAGTACGGCGTTGGTCGAGCCACCCAGTGCAATCACCACCTTGATGGCATTCTCGAAGGCTTCAAGGGTCATAATGTCGGAGGGTTTGATGTCCCGACGCAGCAATTCCATGACGGCTTCGCCCGCGCGCAGGCAGTCATCGACTTTCTCCGCGGAGATCGCGTCCTGGGCCGAGCTGTTGGGCAGACTCATGCCGAGAGCTTCGATGGCGGACGCCATGGTATTCGCGGTGTACATGCCACCGCATGAACCCGGCCCGGGGATCGCCGTTTCCTCGATCTGCTTCAGCTCGATGTCAGACACGCGGCCATTGGCGTGTCCGCCCACCGCTTCGAACACGGAAATGATGTCAGTGTGATTCTTGCCCGGCTGGATGGTGCCACCATAAATAAAGATGGAAGGGCGGTTCAGCCGCGCCATGGCCATGATGCACCCCGGCATGTTCTTGTCGCAGCCGCCGATGGCGATGACGGCGTCATGGCCCATGCAGCCGGACACGGCTTCGATGGAATCGGCGATCACTTCGCGCGACACCAGCGAGTACTTCATGCCCTCGGTGCCCATGGAAATGCCATCGGAGACCGTGATGGTGCCGTAGATGATGCCCTTGCCCTGTGCGGCATCCACGCCACGGTTGACCTCTTCAGCCAGCTTGTTGATGTGCATGTTGCAGGGAGTCACCATGCTCCAGGTAGACGCAATGCCAATTTGCGGACGCTTGAAGTCCTCGTCCCCGAAACCCACGGCGCGCAACATGGCGCGGCTGGGTGCGTGTTCAACGCCGTCCACTACCTGGCTGGAATACTTGCGGGTGCTCTTGTCACTGGTTTTGTCGCTCATCGTGGCTCACTCGTACAGGGTCTTGAATTGCTGAAGGAAACTGGCCTGGCACTATACACCAGAGCGCCTTGGGCGGGCTACAAGAAAGCCAGCCGCGGGTCGCTAAACACAGGGGAGGGTGTGTATACTGGCCCCGCGCGATGGAGCGGTGGAGACGCATTGGTCAGGGACCGGATTCTGCTCAAACAAAAAACAAGGGTAATTTCTACTATGTCGAGAATTGTGAGTTTGTCAGCGCTGATGTCGGCTGCGCTGCTGGTAGCGGCCTGCAGCCCTGCCACGGAAAACACGGCGCCCGCTGCCTCCACCGCCCCTGCTGCAACGCAGCCGGCGGCAGCCCCTTACGCGGCCGCAGTCAATACGGCACGTCTGGTCGCTGCCGACAGCGAGCCCGGCAACTGGATGAGCAATGGCCGCGATTACGGCGAACAGCGCTTCAGCCCCCTCGATCAGATCACGACCGAAAACGTCAACCAGCTGGGGCTGGCCTGGTTTGCGGACATCGACACCAGCCGCGGTCAGGAAGCCACGCCGATCGTGGTCGATGGCGCCATGTATGTAAGCACCGCCTGGAGTCACGTGAAGGCCTATGACGTGCGTACCGGCGAGGCGTTGTGGGCCTACAATCCGGAAGTGGATCCGGCCAAGGGCGTCGATGCCTGCTGTGACGTCGTGAACCGCGGGGTTGCCGTCTGGGATGGCAAGGTCTTCGTCGGCACCATCGACGGCCGCCTGATCGCGCTGGATTCAGTGACCGGTGAAGTGCTGTGGAGTGTCGTCACCGTTGATCAGACCAAGCCCTACACCATCACCGGCGCCCCCCGCATCGTCAAAGGCCAGGTCATCATCGGCAACGGCGGCGCGGAATATGGCGTACGTGGCTACATCACGGCGTATGACGCCAACACCGGCGAGCAGAACTGGCGCTATTTCACAGTCCCGGGCAATCCTGCCGACGGCTTCGAGCAGCCCGAGCTGGCCACAGCCGCGGAGACCTGGAACGGCGAGTGGTGGAGACTGGGCGGTGGCGGCACCGTGTGGGATTCCATGGCCTATGACGCGGATCTCAACCTGCTGTACATCGGCGTGGGCAACGGCTCACCCTGGAACCAGAGTCTGCGCAGCCCCGGCGGCGGCGACAACCTGTTCCTGACCTCCATCATGGCCATCAATCCCGATGATGGCACCTACCGCTGGCATTACCAGACAACGCCGGGCGAGACCTGGGACTACACCGCGACGCAGCACATCATCGTGGCGGATCTGACCATCGACGGCGCTGAGCGTCGCGTGGTGATGCAGGCGCCAAAGAATGGCTTCTTCTACGTGCTGGATGCGGCAACCGGCCAGTTGATCACGGCCGAGAAATTCGTCCCGACCAGCTGGGCGACCCACATCGATCTGGAAACGGATCGCCCCGTCGAAATTCCAGAAGCGCGCTACAACGAAACCGGCGTACCCCTGATCGTGCAGCCCAGCGCGCTGGGTGGCCACAACTGGCACCCGATGTCGTTTAGTCAGCGAACCAAGCTTGTGTATCTGGCAGCCCGCGAGAACATCATGGGCTACACGGCAGAGACGGAGTACATCACGTCAGAGCGTGGCTGGAATACCGGTACTGACTTTGCGGCGGGTGCTGCTCTCATCAGTGCAGCCGGTGCTGCAGCACCGACAAGACAGTCCTATCTGCTGGCCTGGGACCCGGTATCTCAGCGCGAAGCCTGGCGCGTACCGCAGCTGGAACCGTCTGACGCAGCAGGCGTGCTCAGTACGGCAGGCGGACTGGTATTCCAAGGCAACGCCGCCGGCGAATTCGTGGCATACCGTGACGAGACGGGCGAGCGTCTCTGGGCTGGATTGACGCAGGCGATGACAGTCGCCGCACCGATTACGTTCCTGGTGGACGGCGTGCAGCATGTTGCCGTGCTCTCCGGCGGGCGTTCGCTGCCGACGGTCGGTGCCGGTGCCATTGGGTCCACGACGCGTGCGTCCAACAACAACTCCCGCATCCTGGTCTTCAAGGCCGGTGGTACGGCTCAGTTGCCGGCGGAACTTCCTGCGGAGATCACTGCTGTGGGTGAATTGAACCCGCCCCCGCTGAC
Source organism: uncultured Gammaproteobacteria bacterium (assembly GCA_903889815.1). Classification (GTDB taxonomy): domain Bacteria; phylum Pseudomonadota; class Gammaproteobacteria; order Pseudomonadales; family Pseudohongiellaceae; genus UBA5078. Next base: position 10,743 of record CAISYX010000426.1, on the reverse strand, counting down.
CGCCGTCAGTGAAACCCTGGCACATGGTGAGCAGGTCTATGCCCGTCTGTGCAGCGTGTGTCATGGCCCGGCAGCGGTCAGCGCCAGCGTCGGGACGTTCCCGGACCTGCGCTACAGCCCGCGCATCCAGACTCTGGAGGCATTCGAAGCCGTGGTGATAGACGGCGAGCTGACCAGTGGTGGCATGGTGTCATTCGACAGCTCTCTGGAAGACGCGGATGCAGACGCAATTCGTCAGTACGTCATTGCCCAGGCGCATATCGCGCTGGAAGCACAGGGGCGCTGAGCCCTTCTCAGTAGCGGCCGTCCCAACGAGTCGCTGACAAAAAATGGGCGTTGCCGCGAGGCAGCGCCCATTTTTTATTGACGTCCGAAAACGGCCAGTACGGGGTGCTGCGACTGTGCTACTTTGCGCTTCAATCCCCAATCCGGTCAGGAGAGCGCCGTTTCGTGCAGTGGCAACCAGACGAATTCGAACAGGCTCGGCAAGCCCGTGATCCGCACTTCGACGGCAGGGTCTACATAGGCGTGCTGAGCACTGGCATCTACTGTCGCCCGATCTGTCCTGTCCGCATCCCCCGCAAGGAGAACATCCGGCTTTATGCGAGCGCAGCTGCCGCGGCGGAAGCCGGGTTCCGGCCCTGCCTGCGGTGTCGCCCCGAGTCTGCCCCCGGGACCCCCGCATGGATCGGCAGTTCGCATACTGTGTCGCGGGCTTTGCAACTGATCGCCCGTGGCACGCTGGACGACGGCGGAGTGCCCGCACTGGCGGCAGCACTGAACATCGGAGCGCGCCAGCTTTCCCGCTTGTTTCGGCAGCATCTTGGCGTGTCCGTGCTGGCGGTTGCCAACACCCAACGTCTGCACTTCGCCAAGAAGCTGATTGACGAAACGCGCCTGCCGATGGCCAGCATCTGTTTTGCAGCAGGCTTCAGCAGTGTCCGCCGCTTCAATGCCATTTTCCAGCAGGTTTATGGTCGCGCCCCCAGCGCACTGCGCAAGGGGACGGATCCAGTATCTGACGCACAATCAGTATTCAGTGACATCGTGCTGCGCTTGAACTACCGGCCGCCTTTCAACTGGCGTGCCATGCTCGACTATCTTCGGCTTCGGGCGATTCCGGGGGTGGAACATGTCACGCAGGATTCCTATTCCAGAACGATCTTGCTCAATGGCGAGGCGACAGAGTTCGAGGTGAGGTTTCTCGAGGGCACCCACCACCTGCTGTTGCGGGTGCAAGGTTCGCAGATCCGCGCGCTTGCGCAGGTCGTCGAGCGCGTCAACCTGATGTTTGATCTCAAAGCGGTGAGTTCAGACGTGGATGTCCACCTGTCTGCAGATGCGCGGTTGAAGGCGGCAGTGGCGGCACATCCTGGTATTCGAGTGCCCGTAGCGTGGGACGGCTTCGAAGTGGCCGTTCGTGCCGTCATCGGTCAGCAGGTCTCTGTCAAAGGCGCCACCACGCTTGTTTCAAGGCTGGCAGCGGCGCACGGGCGGGACTATCGCAGTGTGTGCAATCCAGCATTGACCCGCGTATTTCCTGAGCCGGGAATTCTCGCTCAGGTTTCCCTGTCTGGCCTGGGAATTACCACGCGTCGCATTGCCGCGATTCAGCATCTGGCGCGCGCTGTGCTGGAAGGGAACCTGCGCTTCGATGGCAGTCTGGACACGTCTGCATTCGTCGCCCGCATTCAACAGATTCCCGGCATCGGTCCGTGGACAGCACAGTACATTGCGCTGCGGGCACTCAATGACGCCGATGCATTTCCACACTCTGATCTGATTCTGCTGCGCGCGGCCGCCAAGCCAGACGAGACACTCACCGCAGCGGCTCTGCTGGCGCTGGCCGAACGCTGGCGTCCCTGGCGCGCTTATGCCGTCATGCTGCTATGGCGCCACTACGCACACTCACAGACGCTTTGAAAAAAGGAGACAGCGATGCCCATTCACTACACGTATTTTTCGTCGCCAATCGGTGATCTGCTGTTGGCGGGGAATGGCGAACAACTCAGCTACATCGGCTTTCCCGAAGGCAAGTCACGCATGCGTCACCAGGATATGTGGCGGCCGGATGACAGCGCCTTTCCCGAAGCAAGGCGCCAGCTGCTGGCTTATTTCGGCGGTGAACTGACCAGCTTCGAACTGGCACTTTCGCCGCAGGGAACCGGGTTTCAGCGGCAGGTCTGGCAGGCACTGCAAACAATTCCCTATGGAGAGACGCGCAGTTATGGTGAAGTGGCGAAACAGATCGGCAGGCCTCTGGCCAGTCGTGCAGTTGGTGCAGCCAATGGGCGCAATCCCTTGCCTATCGTCATTCCCTGTCACCGCGTCATCGGCAGTACTGGAACGCTTACCGGTTTCGGAGGAGGGCTTGAGGCGAAGGCAGCACTGCTGCGACTGGAGCAGCGGCATGCGCCCTTCCGGTTGCTGTCGTGATCAGTCGGAGCGCAAGGCTGTGCGCCGGCGCCGGATGTCCTGCACTACGGAATTGGCGATGGTCAGCGCGGTGATCGGCATCACAAAGTACAGCATGATGTGGTCGTAATCGAGCAGCAGATCCTGCCGGGCAGAGGCGAGGTAGAGGTATAGAGAGTAGAAGAAGTAATAGCCAAGAAACACCGCGCCCTCCAGTCGCCCGATCACCCCACCGGTGAAGAATATCGGAACGCATGCAAATGCCACGGCGATCATGATCGGGAAATCGAACGCAAGCACGGCTGCCGGCACGTCAATGCCATTGGGAGCCACAGCACTGGCGATGCCGAGGACGCCCATGATGTTGAATATATTGCTGCCCACCACATTGCCCACGGCTATGTCCCTTTCCCCCCGCAATGCGGCGACAATCGAGGTGACGACTTCCGGCATGGAAGTTCCTGCCGCAACGATGGTCAGGCCGATGACCAGGTCACTGACTCCGAGGTAATGTGCGAAAGCGATGGCCGCATCCACCAGCCATCGGGAGCCCAGAATCAACAGGGCAAGGCCACCCAGGATCAGCCCGAGATTGAGCAGCCAGCCTGGATTGCCCTCAGCAGCTGTCGGCTCCTGCGGAATACTTCGTGCGGCGGCAGCAACATCCGCTGCGGTATTGTCCCGGCGACTCTGCACGATCAGGTACAGCACATAGGCCACCAGGCCCGCCACCAGAATTGCGCCATCCAGGCGGCTGAGTGAGCCGTCTGCGGCCATCAGGAAAACAATGATGGAAAGCCCCACCATCAGCGGGACGTCCAGGCGAATCAATTGTGCGGACACAAGGAGTGGGACAATCAGTGCAGAGACGCCGAGAATGAACAACACATTGAAGATGTTGCTGCCGACGACATTGCCGATGGCGATGTCGGCCTGACCCGCCAGCGCAGCTTCGATGCTGACCGTCAATTCGGGAGCACTGGTGCCGAAGGCGACGACTGTCAGTCCGATGATGAGCGGCGAAACCCGAAAAGCAGCGGCCACTCGGGAAGCTCCCTTCACAAGAGCTTCGGCACCCACCACCAGAAACACCAAACCCAGCACAAATAGAACGATGCTCATTTTTTCTCACCTGAATCCATGGGTGTGCAGTATGCAGATCCGCAAACCCGCGGCGCAGCTGGATGCTGACCTTGCTGCAAGCTAATCCCGCGCAGATACATAAGCAAAGCGTTTCTCGGAATTATATGCACGACAAGCCTGGAGGCTTTGCCTATAATCCGCGCTCTTTCCGCAATCCATGAAGAAAGGAGCAAACGCCCAATGGATATTTCCTCCCGCTGAAGACTCCCTGATCTGCGTTGTCAACCGCCCGGTTTCGCGCTCCGCTCACTTTCATTGTGGATTCAACATGTCTGTCAAAAAAATCCGCGCCGGCTTTGAGCTGTTCAAAGAGGCCCTTGCCGGCAGTTCCACTCTCAATTACACCGAAGGCTCGATCGCCCGCGTGACGTTTTTGCTTGCCGTGCCCATGATTCTCGAAATGGCCATGGAATCTGTGTTCGCCATCGTGGACATCTTTTTTGTGGCCGGTCTGGGAGCCGCAGCGGTGGCCACGGTCGGACTGACGGAAGCCATGATGTCACTGCTCTACGCCGTGGCCATCGGCCTGAGCATGGGGACGACAGCGATGGTGGCGCGCCGCATTGGGGAAGAGAATGCCCGTAGTGCTGCATTCGCCGCCGGACAGGCGCTGTGGATGGGCATATTCGTATCGGTCTTCGTCGGCGTGGTGGGCTATTTCTACGCGGGAAAGATTCTCGGACTGATGGGGGCCGATGCCGAGGTTGTTGCCATGGGCACCACCTACACGCAGATCATGTTCAGTGGGTGTTTCACCATTGTCTTTCTGTTCCTCAACAACGGTATTTTCCGTGGTGCCGGCGATGCCAGCATTGCCATGCGCTCACTGATACTTGCCAACGGCATCAACATTGTCCTGGATCCCTGCCTGATCTATGGCTGGGGTCCCTTCCCCGACATGGGTGTGACGGGCGCCGCCGTGGCCACGAACATTGGCAGAGGCGTGGGTGTGCTTTATCAGCTCTACTACCTGTGTGCCAGCAATCGCCGGATTCAGCTCGGGCTGAAGGACCTGGTTATCAAGATCTCCGTGGTGCTGGCACTGGTCCGCATCTCCGTAGGTGGCATTGCGCAGTTCCTGATCGCCACGGCGAGTTGGGTCTTCCTGATGCGACTGGTGTCTGCCTATGGCAGCGACGCGGTGGCGGGGTACACGATCGCGGTGCGGGTCATGATGTTCGTGATCCTCCCGGCCTGGGGCCTGAGCAATGCTGTCGCAACACTGGTGGGACAGAACCTGGGCGCCGGCAAAGTGCAGCGCGCTGTGGATACGGTGTGGCAGGTGGCAAAGTACAACGTCACTTACATGGTGCTGGTGTCAGCAGTATTGATCGTGTTTCCGAACGCGATCATGGGGCTGTTCACGGTGGAGCCGAATGCTGTGGCCTACGGCATCGATGCCATGCGCATCATGAGTTACAGCTTCGGCTTCATGGGCTTGGGCATGGTAGCCATTCAAGCCTTCAACGGTGCTGGCGACACCATGACACCGACCTGGATCAACGGATTCTGCTACTGGGTCGTGCAGATTCCTGTCGCCTATTTTCTGGCGACGATGCTGGAGATGGGGCCTTATGGCGTGTTCTGGGCCATCTTTCTGGCGGAGATCCTGTTGGGCGTCGTCGGCGTTTTGTATTTCATGCGCGGGGGCTGGAAAACCAGAGTCGTGTGACGCCCGCTGCACAGGCGCGACGCGGCCTGCGCCTCGTTGTGCTGCTGCGCGCAGTTGCTGTAAGCTCCGGTCTCGCGAAAGGCACAGGCAACAGGCAGTTGAGGCAATACCATGCAAAGCGGTCAGCAGCACATCATCAGCAGTGTTCTCGAATGGCTTGATCATGACAGGCCGGTGTGGCTGTGCACGATCCTGCGGACCTGGGGCTCATCGCCACGTCCCATCGGCTCGATGATGGCATGCACGCTGGACGGCGAGATCGCAGGCTCCATCTCGGGCGGTTGCATCGAAGAAGACTTCCTGGTGCAGCTTCGTGACGGCAGCCTCAAGTCGCAGTACGACATCGAACTGAAACCCTTCGTCGTTAAATACGGCATAAGCGCCGAACAGGCCGCGCGCCTGCGGCTGCCCTGTGGTGGTCAGTTGCATGTCCTGCTGGAATTCATCGCCCCGGTTGCGCGCAACCGCGAGGTGTTCAGCGCTCTGGTGGATTCCCTTGAGGCGCATCAGCGCGTCAGCAGGCTGGTGGATCTGCGCAACGGCCTCATCAGCGTTCAGCACAGTGCCTCGGAACAGGCCGTGATCCTCGACGAAGACTCCCTGCTGCACAGCCTGAGTCCCCGCTACAAGCTGCTGTTGCTGGGCGCTGGGGATGTGGCACGGTATGTTGCCGAGATGGCCTTGGCGCTGGAGTACGACGTCACCCTGTGCGACCCACGCCCTGACTACCTGGCCAACTGGCATGTGGAGGGGGTGCATGTCACGTCGGAACTGCCGGATGACGTGGTGCGCGACAATTTCAGTGACCCCTACAGCGGAGTGATTGCCCTGGCCCATGACCCGCGGGTGGATGATATGGCGCTGATGGAAGCATTGAAGACCCAGGCCTTCTACGTGGGCGCCATGGGCTCCGACAGAACGTCCGCCGCCCGCCGCCTGCGTCTGCCGGAACTGGGGCTTACTGCAGAGGAGATTGACCGGCTGCACGCACCCATCGGCTTGCAGATAGGCAGCAAGACGCCGGCCGAGATCGCCATCTCGGTGATGGCCCAGGTCACCGCCGTGCGTCACAGTGGGGATACCCGAGACGCTGGCGGAACCTGTGACACAGAGTCTTCAGGGATGGTTTGCCGCTAGGCAGATTCTGCCCTCAATCCGAGGAGCCGTACTCCGTCTCGTAGTCGTCCATCGCCGCCTGAATTACGACTTTGGCGTGTTCGAAACCATAAGCCGCGCCAATGGACACCTTGTTCTCCTGCCCTGGAATCAGTTTGTAGGTCAGGAAGTAGTGACGCATTCTCTCGATCAGAGCTGGTGGCAGTTCGCTGATGTCTTCGATGTCGGCGAAAAGTGGATCGTTCTGCAGTACCGCAATGATCTTGTCGTCGGCTTCTCCACCATCCAGCATCGGCAGTCCGCCAATCACCTTGGCATTCAGAATGATTTCCGTCTTGGAGATGGGACGTTCGCTGATCACGCAGATGTCCAGCGGATCGCCGTCGCCACGAGCTGCCCCTTCCATCAGGTCCCGGACTCGCGTGCCGCAATAGGTACGCGGAATGAACCCATACAGGGTGGGATGCTGGGAAGACGAGCGCTGTGGTCTGTCCACACGCAGATAGCCAGTGGTTTTGTCGACCTCGTACTTCACCAGGTCGAATGGACAGATTTCAATGAACGCATGCACGAGACGCGGCGCGTCCGGGCCGACTTCAAGGCCGTGCCAGGGGTGCGGACGCCAGCGGTAAAAGGGGGGCGGAAACTTCTTCATGTGGGTACCTGAATGACTGTGTTGCATGACCCAATGCGTTTTTATTGTAATAGGGCGGGATGTTGGAAAGGCGCGCATTATAGCAGGGGAGCCGCAAAAGGCACTGCTCTCCCTGCTTTCAAGGCAACATCGTGTCAGCCCAGCTGCACGACTTTGAAGCCTTGTGCCTGCGTCAGGGTGGTGATCTTGCTGAATGACTCTTCCGCCGCCTTTTCAAGCGCAATGAACTGATTGACAACCACGAGAGCGCGGCCGTTGGGCGCCAGAAGCCGGCGGATCTGTGTCAGGAATTTCACCGCCAGTGCATTGCTGGTGCTGAAGCCCTGGTGAAAGGGCGGATTGCACAGTATCAGGTCGAAGCGCTCCTGCAGGTGTTCACCACAATCATCCAGGCTGACGTGCACGGCCAACTGCGCTCTGGCGAAACTGGCCTGCGCTGCCTGCACCGCCGCGGCGTTGTTGTCTGTAGCCCAGCGACCTGAAAAGGGGATGTCGGCCGTTGCGAGAAGCAGGTAGCCATAGCCGCAGCCAAGATCGAGGACCGTGCCGGCATTCTTGCGCTGGGTGATCAGCTTGTGCGCCTCTTCCACCAGCAGGACACTGCCGCGGTCGACCTTGTTCCAGCCGAACACCCCGGGCTTGCTGATGAAGTGCAGCTCGCCAACGGTGCACGGGCGCAGCTGGGAATATTCCTTGCAATCCAGCCATTGCACGCCGTCCTCGCCGGTCTCTTCGCCACGCAGCAACGAGACCCGATAGACATCACCCTGCTTCTTGGCGTGTTCCGGCGTGCCGAACACCTGCTCTGCATTGCGCCCATGCGTGCGAATGCCATCATCCTTGCTGCCCACCAGGTGCAGCGCACCATCGGCCAGCAGGTGCCGGTAGCTCTCATTGATGCAGTGATGCACCAGCGGACGCTCCTTGGAGACGCGGTACACGACAGCGGCAAACTGCTGCACCGGCAAGCTGGCGAAGTCGAAGTCACTCACTGTGACCTGCAGACCAGCGGCATTGAGCCTGGCCCCCAGATCAAGTCGATTCGTCAGCACATACAGGTCAGGACGCGCTCTGGCGACCAGCAGCTCGCGCTCTGTGAGGCTTTCGTCGACGATCCACAGCACAGGCCCTGAGGGCGCGCTGGCTGGGGTGTTGAGCAGGTCGGCCAGCAGGTGTTCCAGATGAATGCTCATGACAGAAAACTCTCCATTTCCTCGTGGGTTAGCGGGCGGCTGGCCCCTTCGGCCAGGGATTCGTCCAGCAGCACGGCGCCAATGCGAACACGGTGCAGTGCAACAACATGATTGCCACAGGCGGCGAACATGCGCTTGACCTGATGGTAACGACCTTCGTTGAGAGTGATCTCGGCGCCGTTGTCAGGAAGTGGCACGCACAGGGCAGGGGCTGTGGGCTTGTCCTCGCCACGCAGCAACATGCCGACCGCAAAGGCGGCGACAGTGTCCTCGTGAACGGGTTCCTGCAGCACGGCACGGTAGACTTTGGCATACAGATGGCGCGGGGACGTTACGCGATGCAGCCACTGGCCATCATCACTGAGCAGCACCAGCCCCGTCGTGTCGATGTCCAGACGGCCGGCAATGGACAGACCTTCTGGATCCGTGTCGCGCAGCAGGTCCAGAACGATAGGATGTTCCCCGTCTTCAGTGGCGCAAATATAGCCCGCCGGCTTGTGCAGCATCAGATAGCGCGGTCCAGGCAGTGTCAACAATTCACTATCAAGACACACCGCGTCCGTCTCGGCCACCTGCGCCGATGCGCTCTTGGTCATGGCGCCGTTGACCGTCACTTTCTTGTGGCGGATGACCCGCTTCACGTACTCCCGTGGAAGTCCCGTGGCGTGGCTGATGTATTTGTCCAGTCGCATGCGTTCAATGTACCTGTTCGTTGCTGTCGCGTTGCCACTCGCGTGGATCCACCCGGTAATAGGATTTCAGCTGCTCGAACAGGGCTGCGTGCTGCTGCGCCAGTGCGTGAGGCTGTTCGTAGAATGTTTCTGTCACCACCGCAAAGAACTCGGCGGGATTTGTGGCACCGTATTCGTCAATCAAGGTCCGGCGCTCCTCATCAGTGTCCTGGCGCAGGCGCTCGAATTCCTCGGAGAACACCTCTGCCCAGCGAGTATAGCTGCCGCGCTGATACAGCAGCGGCGCACCGTTGGTAATGCCGGATTCGTGGTCAAGCTGATGGGCGAATTCGTGCAGCACCACATTCTCACCATCCGAGAAATTCCGGACACTGTGCTGCACGCTATCCCAGGCCAGTATCACATTGCCATTTTCCCAAGACTCGCCAATCAGGAAATGCTCGTCTTCGCTGACCACCCCCGCTTCATCAACCTCATCGCGATCCACCACGAAGCCACTCGGATACACCAGCACCGAGCGCAGTTCCTGATACTCATTCGTGGGCCGATTAAGCAGCAGCAGACAGGCATGGGCCGCGATGGTGACACGCACGTCATCAGTGATCTGCTGCCCGGCGCAGCCAATGAAGGTCTTGCTGTCGAGAAAGCGCACGATCAGCTGGCGCAGCTGCTTCTGCTGGTCTGGCCACATGGCGCGGTAAACAGGCAGGTTGCGCCGCAGGATGCTCAGCCAGGGCGCTGGAAACGGGCTTGCGTCCAGTCGCTTGCGGCGCCAGCGCGGGTAGGCGAACAAGCGCACGGCCACCGCCAGCACAATCAGCCAAAGCCCGATCAGAATCAGAATGCTGCGCAGGTCCATGATGAGGGAGGCTCAATGACCTCCGTGGTCGTCCTTGGGCTGCAGGGCCAGTCCGCCAAGTCCGCCATCGTCGTCATCATCCGTGGCCTTGCCTTCCGACAGCTGCACCTTGAGCCGCAGATTGTTCTTGGAATCCGCGTTCTTCAACGTTTCCTCCAGGCTGATGCGGCCTGCCTTGTAGAGGTCGAAGAGCGCCGAGTCGAAGGTTTTCATGCCCTGGTTTTCGGACTTCTCCATCACTTCCTTGATCTCGTCCACCTTGCCCTGCTTGATCAGGTCGCAGACCCTTGGTGTGCCCAGCAGAATCTCGATGGCGGCGGCGCGCTTCCCATTCACGGTGGGAATCAGCCGCTGCGATACCAGGCCCTGCAGGTTCAGTGACATGTCCATGAAGAGTTGCTTGTGGCGCTCTTCGGGGAAGAAGTTGATGATGCGGTCGAGCGCCTGGTTGGCATTGTTGGCGTGCAGTGTCGACAGGCACAGGTGGCCGGTCTCGGCAAAGGCCAGCGCATGTTCCATGGTCTCCTGGCTGCGGATCTCGCCAATCAGGATGACATCGGGAGCCTGGCGCAGTGTGTTCTTCAGTGCTTCTTCATAGCTCTTTGTATCCACCCCGACTTCGCGCTGGTTGATGATGGACTTCTTGTGCTGATGCACGAATTCCACCGGGTCTTCGATGGTGATGATCTGGCCGTCGCTGTGGGTGTTGCGGTAATCGATCAGCGCCGCCAGCGAGGTCGACTTTCCCGAGCCTGTGGCGCCAACGAAGAGTACCAGCCCGCGTTTCTGCATGATCAGTTTGGTAAGTACTTCGGGAAGTCCCAGTGACTGCCAGCTTGGAATCTCCGTCTTGATGTTGCGGGCGACGATGGCGATCTGGCCGCGCTGCTGGAAAATGTTGACGCGAAAGCGCCCGATGCCCGGGTCGGAAATGGCCAGGTTCATCTCCGGGCTTTTCTCGAATTCCTTGATCTGTTCCGGCGACATTATCTGGTAGG
>CAISYX010000425.1 GCA_903889815.1 uncultured Gammaproteobacteria bacterium | reverse complement strand
CCGATCCCGCCAGGGACCAGGGGCCATTCTCCAGCAGGCCGTGCAGGGCACCGTCAAACCCGGCCACTACCGTGATCACGCTGTCGGTGAAACCGCTGCCGAGCTCGGGGTGCAGCGTTGCCGCCACGAATCCCACACCGAAACCGCCGGGGGCGAGCAGCAGAGGCCCGTGTTGGACGTTCACGTCGGCCCGCAAAATGACTGTGGGATATTCGACACCGCCAATGACAGGGCTCGACACTTCGATCTCGCCTCTGCTGGCAAACCAGCCATTGTCCAGGCGCAGCTGCAGCGCAGGTTGCCCGGTCAGCGCCTGCAGGCGTGTCTGGGTACTGATGTCGGCAAGCTGCAACCCGACCAGGGCGGGTGTCAGCAGCGCCAGTACCAGGAGTATGCTTCCCGTCATCAGGAGTAGTTTTTTCATCCGTAAGTCTGCAATTTTCTGCCGGCATTGTGATGCAAGGCGCATAGCTTAACAGGATTAGGCTGCGCGCGGTTGCGTCATGCCCCCCGCTTTGATTAGAGTTCACCTGCAAGAGCTCATCTGCCGCCGCGCACAAGAGTTCGGCGAACCTTACTTCGAGAGGAAATGCGCATGCTTCTCTCGTACCGCCTTGCTGGAAAACCACTCGAAAAATCGCTCCTGTACACAAGTATTGCTACGGCACTGTTCAGCGTTCCTGCCCACTCCCAGACCGACACTCCTGATGTAGACGAAGTCCTTGTGACTGGCTCGTACCTGCGCTGAAGCCCTGTCGATGGCCCTTCGCCAGTACAGGTGATTGATCGCGCCGGGATCGAAGCCCAGGGCGCTGCGCAGATCTGGGATGTCATCAAGAATCTGCAGGTCAATTCCGGCTCCATTTCCAATCCTGGTTCAGGGGAGGAAGAGTTCATCGAAGGCATCGCCAACGTCAATCTGCGCAATCTGGGCGAGAATTCGACGCTGACACTGGTCAACGGCAGGCGCCAGGTGTCAGCAGCAGCCACCACGCGCAGCGGTGGCGAGATGGTGGACATCAACGCCATTCCACTGGTCATGGTGGAGCGCATGGAGGTGCTCACTGACGGCGGTTCGGCGCTGTACGGTTCCGACGCCGTGGCGGGAGTGGTCAACATGATCATGCGCACCGAATTCGAGGGACTTGAGCTGTACGCCGACATTCAGAATGTGGAAAAGGCCGGCAGCCTGTTCGACAAGACAGGCAGCGGCATCTGGGGCTGGGCGAGTGCGTCGGGCGACTCGCATCTGGTGCTGGCCGGTGAACGCTATGAGCGCGACCCGGTGTCGGTCCTGGACGCGCGCTATTTTGACGAGGACTCCCGCTTCAACGACATCGTGGGCAGCACCCCCACGGCCGCCACAGCGGTATTCAACAGCCCGGCACTCGGCGCCAACTTCAACATGGCCTATGTGAACAGCGCCGCCACTGCGCGCAATATTGCCGAGGGCGGGCTTTCCGATCCGGTGTACACCGACCCGCTGTGCAGAAGTCTGCGCTCGGCCAGTGGCGAGCCCTTCTTTGTTGGCAGCCGCTATGACGATCGCGGTGAGAATGCCGGCAGCTGCCGCGAGTTCACTGACGCGTGGGAGAACATGACGGTGGGCATGCAGCGCGACAGCCTCGCCGGCTCGTTCTCACATCGCTTCAGTGAGCGCGCCGAGTTCTACTCGTTTGCCCAGTGGTCGGATTCGCGCATTCTGCGTTCCGATTCCGGAGCAATCAGCGCGCGCGGGCCTACAGTCTTTCTTGCCGCGCCGGGTTCGCACATCGGCAATCCGCTGTTCGGCGGCTATGCTGTCGGGCAGACAGCGGAGCTGGGATTTTTCGCCCCGGCAGCGGGTCTTAAGGCGCCCACCTCGGTGCCCAACGCCCCCAATGCACTGGCCAATGGCGGCATGAATGTGCCCATGTTTGCCAACGTCCGGCTGAACACGCCACGCACCGGCGGTGACAGCAATATCAGCGACACCAACACCCTCAGTGTCCAGACCGGTCTCAAGGGCGAGTTTACGGCCTTTTCTGACCGGGAGTTCACCTACGATGTCGGACTGTCATGGAGTGGTACCAGCGTTCGAACAACGCTATCGCACGCTGCAGCGTGACCGCACCGAGCTGGCAGCCAATGGCCTGGGTGGCCCGGGCTGCACGCCCAATGGCGCGAAGGATTTCGACTTCCGCCATTTCCCAGGCCCGGCCGGTGGGCTGTTGCCGACATTCTGGAACGTGGCCAACGGTGCCATCGGTGACGGCCTGACGCAGACGTTTTTTCCCGGCTTTGTGTTCATGAGTCGCGAGAGCCTGTCGCTGGCACTGACCAGCAACAATCATGGCCGCGATGGCTGCCAGTTCTACAACCCCTACCTGACGGCGCTCACCAATCCTGCGCTGGCCAACTCCCAGGAACTTGCCGACTGGATGAGCCCCGAGCTGCTGCGCGCCGACAAGCGCAATGCGCTGGGTGTGCTGGATGCGGTGGTGACTGGCGAGCTCTTCGAGCTGGATGGCGGGACGGCGCAGTTTGCCGCAGGGGCGCAGTACCGGCGCCAGATCAACAAGTCGCGTGCACCAGAGCTGAACCTGCCAGGCCTTCCCAATGCCATTCTTGGCTATGACAATCGCGGCGTGCCCGATGAGTTTCACTATCTGAGCAACAATCTGGAATGCTCCTACTGCATCTTCAACTACGCGAACGAGCGCAATGTGAAGGCAGTGTTCACCGAGTTGTCCTTGCCGGTGCTGGAAAACGTGGAAACCCAGATGGCGTTGCGCTGGGAAAGCTATGGCGGAGGCATTGGCAGCGAAGTAACGCCCAAGCTGGCAGCGAGCTGGCGGGCAAGGGATGCCCTGCTGTTGCGCAGCTCCTGGTCACAGTCTTTCCGGGCGCCCAATGTCGGCATCGTGGAAGAAGGTTTCGAGGCGGCCAGCATTACCTTCCGCGATCCATTGCGCAATCAGGCCGTGCGGGCAGGCCTGCTGCCGCCCACCAATGAACATGCGCAGCCGAATCAGACCTACACGCTGGGAGCCCCGGCACCGCAAGTGGGCAACGAACGCGCTGATACCTTCTCGGCAGGCTTTCTGTGGACGCCGGATGGAGCGCTCGATGGCCTCAGCGTGAATGCCGATTTCTGGCGCTTCGAACTTGAAGACAAAGTGCTGCCGCAGCCGGGCATTTCGGCGATAGCCGGGGAACTCGCCGCTTTCCAGAAGGCTGCTGCAAATCCCGCGAATTACATTCTCAACAGTACTCTTTCGGGCAACACCGCTACGCCCTACCAGGCGTGCAGTCCGGCGGCGCTGGAAGCGCAGTTCGGGCGCAGCTCGGAACAGCGGCTGGACTGCGTCGTCGATCCGCGCCGCTATGAAGTGCCAGGGGTTGTGCGTTCGTTCGCGTCACCCGTGGCGCAATTGACCACCACTGTACTGAGTACCATCAATGCGGGCACCATCATCACCGACGGTGTGGACCTGAAGCTGGGTTACCGCTGGCAGAACGACATGGGGGATTTCCGCCTCGCTCTGGACTACACCCACGTGCGGCAGTATCGCCTGAAAGATGTGCCAGGTCTGGAACTGGGACTGCTGGAAACCGGCAAGTTTGACGCCGCCGGCACCACCGGCGATGACATTCTGGTGCGTTCACTGCCGGACAACCGCGGTTCCGTGAGCTTGTTCTGGTCACAGGAGCAGCATGATGTTTCCGTGATCACGCGTCTGATCGGCTCTTACCGGGACTTGTCCTACGAAAGCACCTGGACGCTGGGCAGCGATGCCGTGCGCGCCCTTGCCCGCAAGCAGATCGCCAGTTATCAGAGTTGGGACCTGCAGTACAGCTACTCCCATGACTGGGACAATACCCGGTTTGGCAGCGCCATGGTGACGCTGGGGGTGCTGGATGCCTTCAATGCGGAGATTCCCCACCGGGAAGACGGCGTCGTGAACTACGACGCCAGTGTGTTTGATGGTCGCGGACGTCGCCTCTACGCCCGCGTGCTGATGCAACTATAGTCGCCGCATCTCGATGTGGGGGATGCCGTCTTCGTCGTACACGTCCGAGGTGTGCGCGAAGCCGAGCGCGCTGTAGAAATTCTTGAGATACACCTGCGCAGAAATGCGGATGCCCGCGCCGGCGTAGCGCTGGTCGCAGCAGGCAATGGCGCGCTGCATCAGCGTCAGGCCCAGTCCGCGCCCGCGGTGGCTGGCGGCGGTGCACACACGGCCGATGGACGGTTCTGCATACTTCAGGCCGGGTGCCAGAATGCGGCAGCAGGCGACGATGTCTGCTCCCTGCGTAGCGAACAGATGCAACGCCCCCGTGTCCTTGCCATCCACATCCAGATAGACACTGTTCTGCTCCACGGCAAACACCTCCTGTCGCAGCCGCAGCAGGGCATGCAACTGCAGCAGGCTCAGTGCGTCAAAGGGCAGGCAATGCCAGGCGTAGCTGTCATTGTCCACCTGGCTCATTCCTGCACCGTCGTGCTGCTGTAGACGCTGACTCCCGCGCTGTCCACGATTTCCACGCTGACGGGAATGCCGTGGCGCACACTCTGCGTCACGGTGCAGTAGTTCTCGAAGACATCTACCGCCTTCCCGAGGCCGGGCAGGGACGCCTGGGTGACCCCCAGGCGAATCTGCACAGCGAAGCCCGTCACCCGGCGAAAGCCTTCCACCCGCTCGACTTTTCCGGTGATCGTAGCACTAAGCTCGCCGGGCTCTTCCTTGTGCTTGCGCAGCGCGAACAGCAGGCTTGCCGAGAGGCAGTTGGCCACAGCGGCCGCCAGCATGGCCGAGGGATTGGGTCCTTCACCGCCGCCCAGGGGCTCCGGTTCATCCGTCAGCACATTGCCAAACGCGCCGAAGTCGATCTGGAAAAGGAAGTTCTCGATGCGTTTGAGAGAGAGGGTGAACTGGCTGTCGTCCATGGTGTAAAAGTCTCGTGGCGTGTTGAAAGGGCGCTTGCAGGGAGCAGGCCAGCTCCCACTCAGGGCGTATCATCGCCCGGCGAGGGCAGTCCTGCCAACCGCGCACGGACATCCTCGCGCATCACGGAGCCAGTGTCCGGTGCGGCGGACAACAGTCTCAGGGCCTCGCGGTACTGCGGGGCGGCCAGGGCGTAAAGTGCCAGATGGCGATACAAGTCGCCCAGCTGCAGCAGAGTCCGGGCATTGCGCAGATGCCCCTCGCCCAGGGCGCGCTGATTGATCTGCAGGGCGCGCTTGTACAGCGGTTCGGCCGACTGCAGTTCCCCTTGCGCCACGTACTGATCGGCAAGCCGGTGCAGATCCCTTGCCAGCAGGGGCTCCAGTCCGATCCGGCTGGCGCTGTAACTTGTCAGCAGGCCGGTGAACAGGCCCACCGCCTCGTTGCCCCGGCCCTGCCGGGTCAGCAGTACGCCCAGGTTGCGCGCTGCGATGCGGGTGTCCGGGTTGTCTTCCCCCAGCAGTTGTTGATACATGTCCAGAGCCCGGCGCAGCAGCGGTTTGGCTTCCTCGTAACGGCGCTGCATGGCCAGTGTGGCGCCCAGATTGCTTGCCGACGCCGCGACCCCGGGGTGGCGGGTCCCCAGTGCGGCTTCGTCGATGTTCAGTGCCCGGCGGTAATGGTCCTCGGCATCAGCATACTGCCCCCGGCGCACCTGCAGCCCGGCCAGCAGGCTCAGGGCGGTGGCCACGTCGGGATGCTCGTCGCCGGCCGCGCGTTCCTCCAGAGTGAGAGCACGGGTCAACATGGGCAAAGCATCGTCCAGACGGCCTTGTTCCTGATACAGAAGCGCCAGATGCTGGAGGTTGACCACGGCGGTCGGCTCGTCCGGCTGTTGACCGAAACGTTTGGGGTCAGCATCCAGCAGGCGTTTGGTCAGAGGCTCTGCAAGCACGTAATTGCCGGCACGGAAATAGAAGCCCGCCAGCGTTTCAGCGTCCATGGCCGTGTAAGGCTGGCCGCCGGCAAGAGACTCCTCAAGGCGATTCAGGGTCACCAGCCCTTCCTGTGGCGCCCCCTGTCCCTGGGCGAGGCCCGGGAGCAGGCCGCCCGCCAGCAAGCTAAGCAGGGCTGCAGACAATCGCAATGCCATTTACCTCTCCACAAGGGCGCAAGTGACTTGATCCAGCGCACTGCACGTGCGCGAGAGCTCAGAGTATGATCCTGACACACTCAACACGCCAAGCATCCCGATCCTGATTCCGACGAGAGCCCCCACCATGTTCGAAACCGCAGAACTCGGTCGCCACATCAGCAAGAAAGCCTTCAGCGAAGCCGAGCCCGTCCTGCAGACCCAGCTTCTGCAGATACAGCGGGCCATCCGGGAAGCCAACGTCCCGGTGATCATCCTGGTTTCAGGCGTGGAAGGCGCCGGCAAGGGGGAAGTCGTCAACCTGCTCAACAAGTGGCTGGATGCCCGTGGCGTGCACACCCATGCATTCTGGGATAGCAGTGATGAAGAGCGCGAGCGCCCGCGCTTCTGGCGCTACTGGCGGGCGCTGCCGCCCCGCGGTGCCATCGGCATTCTGTTTGGCTCCTGGTATACCGAGCCCATCGTCGAGCATGCCTTCGCGCGCAGTGATGCAACGCAGTTTGAGCATGCCTTGCGCCGGATTGCCGAGTTCGAACAGCTGCTGGTGGACGACGGCGCCATCCTGATCAAGTTCTGGTTCCATCTCAGCAAGGACGTGCAGCAAGAGCGCTTGAAGCTGGATGTGGGTGAGCGCATCGCGTCGCCCCAGCTGGCCTTGTATGCCAAGCACTATAGTGCCTTCCGGGAAGTGTCAGAGCGCGCAATCCGTCAGACGGACTGCGGGCATGCCCCCTGGCATGTCATCGAAGCGACCGATCCCCGCTATCAGCACTTGGCCGTCGGGCGCATTCTGCTGGAAACCCTGCAACGTCACCTGGATGCACACCGCGCCGAACTCGTGTCCGGCGCCGAGCCGATGTTGCTGAAAGAATCACCCCCCGATGCTCCCCGCGAGCTGCTGGCGACGCTGGACCCGGACGCAGCCCGCACCGTGCTGAGTACCGTGGATCTGAGCCAGACACTGGAACAGGAGGCCTATGAGGCCGAGATCGCCGCGCTGCAGCTGCGTCTGAAGCGGCTGACCTGGCAGGCACGGGCGCGCAAGGTGAATACCGTGCTGGTGTTCGAAGGCTGGGATGCGGCAGGCAAGGGCGGTGCGATTCGCCGGCTGGTCAGTGGCATCGATGCCCGACTGTTCCGGGTAATTTCCATCGCCGCTCCCACCGACGAGGAGAAAGCCCAGCACTACCTGTGGCGCTTCTGGCGGCATGTACCGCGGGCCGGATTCGTGACCATCTACGACCGCTCCTGGTACGGGCGCGTGCTGGTGGAACGCGTGGAGGGATTCGCTCCGCGACCGGACTGGGAGCGTGCCTATCAGGAGATCAATGATTTCGAGGAACAACTGCACGAGCATGGGGTCATCGTGCAGAAGTTCTGGCTGCAGATCAGCCCTGAAGAGCAGCTGCGGCGGTTCAAGGAGCGTGAAGTCACCGAGTGGAAGCAGTACAAGATCACTGACGAGGACTGGCGCAACCGCGGCCGCTGGCAGGCCTACGAAGAAGCCGTGCATGACATGGTGTCACGCACCAGCACCCGCTCTGCGCCCTGGAAACTGGTGTCGGCCAATGACAAAAGGGTGTCCCGCGTGACGATCCTGCGCACCGTGTGTGAGCGACTCGAGGCGGTGCTGGGTCAGACAGGGAAGCCTGTCGAATCGAATTGATCACTGAAAGTGCGAATTTGTGTACTCAGGCCTTGCAAACGCGATTTCGCCCCAGTCGCTTGGCTTCGTACAGAGCGCTGTCGGCGCGGGTGATCCAGGCATCGATGAACTCCCCGGCCCCCAGCGCCGCCACACCGATCGACACGGTCAAGTCCTGATTGGGGCCAAGTCGTGAATCCGCCACCAGTTGCCGGAAATCCTCCGCCACGCGGATGGCGCCTTCCAGACCGGCGCTTTCCAGCACCACCACGAACTCCTCTCCCCCGAAGCGGAACAGGTGGTCGCCGCGGCGCAGCCGGGTGGAGATCAGGTGCGAGAAGGCTTGCAGCACTTTGTCGCCTTCGGGATGCCCGTGGGCGTCGTTGATGGCTTTGAAGTGGTCAAGGTCGAGCATCAGCATGGCGATCTGACTGGATTGCCCCAGCGGGCGGCTCTGAATGCGCTCCATCAAGTCATCCAGGGCCCGCCGGTTGCCGGCACTGGTCAGTTTGTCCAGAGTGATCAGGCGGTGAATCATCTGCGACTTCTTGAGCAGTTGCAGGGAGAAAATATGCAGGAAGATGCAGATCATCAGCATGCTGGGAATGAAGCGGATGGCCAGACTGGTGTCTGCGAACGTGGACGGCAATACCAGTGCTATCGCCAGCAGATTGAGAGACAGCGCCTGGCGCGCAGTCAGCATCACGTAATTGGCGACGGCCAGCGGATACAGCCAGAGCACGGCGGGGCCGTCCACCAGAAACACCAGCGCCGACATCACCAGCGTCAGCGTGCTGCCCAGTAACAGGGTGATCTGCGCCGTCACGCCATGGCGACGGATACTGAACAGGCTGAAGCCGAAGGCGGCCACCATGACCCCCAGGGCAATAGCGATGGCAATATTGCCTGCGACGAAGTTCCAGGCCACCGCAGGAATGCCCAGAATCAGACTGCTGGTGCACAAGGTGCGCAGCAGCGAGGCGTTGAACTGATCGGTGATACGAGCGATGGAACTCATGGCAGATGGTGTTCTTGTGGGAGTGAAAGCCGCGCGCATCTTACACCATTTAACCCGATCCCCGCCCAGCGCCGGGCACCGGACTGACCTTCGATAGACTCCCTTCGACACGCGAACTCTGCACAACCCCCCTGGGAAATGGATTCTCTGCAGACCTACAACCTGTCCGCACAGTTCAGTCTGTCAGGTTTCCTTGGCGGTGAGTCCAGCGTGCGCATCGGGGCACGCAACCTGACCGACGAGTAGCTGCCGCTTGCCTGTCCCTGGCGCCCCTTGCTTGTCTCCGGGGGATGTAGCACATTCAGAACGTACCATTCGAATTCAGGAGAACACCCATGATTGCAGGAATACCGTCTCTTTCCGCCATGCGCAGCGCCTTGCTGTGGACACTCACCGTGCTGCTCACCATGGCCCCGGCAACGGCCCAGGAGCGTGTGCTGGTGGATGTTGAAATGACCGAAGGCACCAATATGGCGGCGGCCCTTTCGCCGGATGGCGAGACCTTGATTCTGGCGATCCAGGGCACGCTGTGGTCGGTGCCAGCCACGGGTGGCACGGCAACGCAGATAACGCCTGCGGAGATGGATGCACAGGAGCCGGTGTGGAATCCCGATGGCGAAAGCATCGCCTTCTATGGTTTTGTGGCTGATGCCTTTTCCGTGTGGACAGTCGCACCCGATGGCAGTGATCTGGAACGGCTGCCCGATGGCGGTGGCGATTCCCGCTATCCGTCCTACAGCAACAACGGCAGCACGCTGTACTACGCCAGCGACGAGAATGGCGGCTACTCGCTGTGGTCCACCAACCTCGACAGCGGTGTGCGTACCAAACTCACCACGGCGGAAGAAACCGGCTATGTGATGCCTGGCACTGCCTACTTCTCCGGCAATGGCAACGCGGTTTACCCGGCACTCTCGCCCGATGGCACTCTGCTGGCCTATGTCATCGACGGACCCGAGAACATTCTGATGGTACGCGCGCTGACGCCCGGCACCCAGGCGCGGGAGGTGTACCGCGCACCGCTGCTCGGTGCACCGCTGTGGTCTGCCGATGGCATGGACCTGTATCTGGTGGGCATCGCCGATGACACCAGCTATCTGGCCAGTGTCCGCGCCGATGGCAGTGGCATGACCCGTCTGGTGGATGGCGGCGACGTGTTCCCCTTCCGACCGTCACAGGCGCCAGACGGCACGCTTTACTATACGGCTGACGGCGCAGTGAAAACCGTGTCACCCACCGGTGTGGCAGGGCCTGCCGTGGCTTTCTCTGCAACGGTGACGCTGGACCGCACGCCCTACGAGCGTCGCTCCTATGACTTCACCGACCAGACGCCCCGCGACGCGCTGGGCATCGTCGACCCGGTGCTCTCGCCCGATGGCAGCCAGGCGGCGTTTACCGCACTGGGGGACCTGTGGATGGCCGACCTTGAGGCGGGCACGCCGGCACGCAACATCACGGATGATGTCTACATCGACATGTCGCCGAGCTGGTCCCCCGATGGCACGCAGATCGCCTTCGTGTCCGACCGGGAAGGCAAGGCCGACATCTGGCTGCTGGACATCGCCAGTGGCGAACAGCGTCGCATCACTGACGTGCCCAAGCCGGCAAACTCGCCGGTGTGGTCACCCGATGGCACAAAGCTGGCGTATCTGGCCGACAGCGGCAACAGCATCTTCATCTCGGCCACTGTCAACGTGCTGGACCTGGCGACCGGTGCCGACATCATCGTCGCGGACACCATCTTCGGGCCGAGCGTGCCCAGCTGGTCGCCCGATGGCAGCAAAGTGGTGGTGTATTACCGCGAGCCAATGAACAGTCGCTTCCGCGAAGGCAAGAATGTGTTGTACGTGCTGCCTGCAGACGGGCAGGGCGAAAAGCTGATGATTTCCCCGGTGGAAGGCAAGTCTCTCGGGCGTCGACAGCACAACCGCCCTGCGTGGGCCAGCACCGGCGAGATCGTCTACCGCATTGATGGCGCCCTGTGGTCGGCGCCCATGAGCTCGCAAGGCGAACTGGGCGATTCCACCCTGATTGCCGCCGCTGGGGAAAACCCGAGCTGGTCTGCCGATGGCAGCAAGCTGATCTTCATCGACGGGCAGGACATGCATCTGTATGACAAAGCCTCGGGCGAGACCACGCAACTGGACATCAAACCCCAGTGGACACAGGCACTGCCGGAAGCGGCGTTCACCATCCGTGCAGGGCGCATGTATGACGGTGTCTCCGACATGTGGGTACCCGGCGTCGACATCGTGGTACAGAACGGTGTCATCACGGATGTGCGTCAGGCAGGCCTCAGTCAGCCCACAGGCACCCTGATCGATGCCTCCGAGCAGTTCGTCATGCCTGGTCTGATCGAGAACCATACCCACCAGTCCATCACCCAGGGCATCATGCTGGGCAACATGTATCTGTGCCACGCCATCACGTCGCTGCGTGAAACCGGCGATGACCCCTACCATGCCGTGGAGCGGCGCGAGTCCGAAGCTTCCGGCCGTCGACCGGGGCCACGTGTCTTTACAGCGGGTCCGCTGAACGAAGGCACACGGGTGTCCTATGGCGTGTCAGAGACTGTGGAAGATCTGGTGCGCATTGAAGACTCTTCGCGCCTGTCCACTGAGCTGCAGCTCAACATGTACAAGAGCTATGTGCGTCAGGATTACGCCGTGCAGAAACGCGCGATTGAACTGGCCCACGAGGCCGGCATCCCGGTGTCGTCCCATGAACTGTACCCGGCGGTCGCCAATGGCGCCGACCAGATGGAACACCTGTCGGCCACCAGCCGTCGCGGTTTCTCCATGAAGGCCTCACGCCTCGATCGTTCCTATCAGGACGTGATCGCGCTGATCACCAAGTCCCGCGTCATCGTCACGCCCACCATGGCGCTGTCCGAGCGTGGCAGTGACCTAGCGATCCAGCAGGACATTCTGAAGCGCATCGTGGATGGCGGCGGACGCATCGTGGCCGGCACGGACTCGCCATTTGTGGGGCATGCAGATTCACTGCACCGCGAACTGGAGATCTATGTAGGCGCCGGTCTGACAGTGGCCCAGGCCTTGCGCTCTTCCCAGAGCGACGCGGCAGAGGCCCTTGGGGCAGGCTCGCAGCTGGGGCGCATTGCCCCCGGCTACATGGCTGACCTGGTGGTTCTCAATGCGAACCCCTTCGACGACATCGGCAACGTGCGGGACATCCATACGGTAATGAAGAACGGCGAAGTGGCCTGTCTGAATCCGCAGTAAGCAGCCCTCAGGCTTGCTGTCTTCGGCAAGCCCTAGGCAAAACGCACTAGAAACTGTTCCAGTGGACGGCGGTATTTCGTCTTGGACTGGCCCGGATCTGCCGCACTCCTTGTTCCGTAGGCAAGAATCACGGAACTGGTGAGGGAGTGCTCCGCAAGCCCCAGTTGCTCGTCGTAACTGGCGGTTTCAAAGCCTTCCATCGGGCATGCATCAATGCCAAGCATGGCACATCCCGTCAGCAGGGTTCCCAGTGCCAGATAGGCCTGCTTGTGTGCCCAGGTCTGGAAGTCCTGCTCCGTTGGCAGCCTCGCCATGAAGCGCTGGTGGCGTATCGTGAGCTCTGCCTCCGGCACGGGTGGGATCAGTCCCAGGGCAATCATCTGGTTGACATGGCGGGTGAAGGTGTCGAGGCTCAGCTGACGATAGATCGCCAGGACGAACAAGCCATCGGCACTGTTGATCTTGTCCTTGTTCATCATGGAATGATCGGCAAGCTTTGCCAGCAACTCCCGATTCTGGACCAGCACCAGCTTGTAGGGCTGCAGACCTGCAGCCGAAGGGGCCAGGTGTGTGGCCGCAACGAGGGTCTCAATGTCTTCGTCGCTGGTGCGACGGTTGCCATCGAACAGTTTTACGGCGTATCGCCATTGCAGTTGTTGAAGCAGATCCATGGGGTCTCCGTTGTAAGCTTAGTGTTTCAGTTGGTATTCGAGGCATGAAGCGCGGCACCACGCTTGAGAAACGTCTCTTCATACTCTGGCACTTCGGTACCCAGCGCGCGATCCCAGAAGCGAAAGAAGAGACCATAGTTGCCATTGAGTTTTGTGTGGTGCAGGTTGTGGAAAGTCGCCGTGTTCATCCATCGAAACGGCGGAATTCTGGTGTACCAGCGCGGCAGGAATTCATAACCCAGGTGCGACATGATGTTGTTCATCATGCCCAGGACCTGCAGAACACCCAGCGCGGGCAAGTAGATCGGCACCAGAAACAACACCGGGAATATGGCGGACCCGAGGATGAAGGCCTCGAAGGGATGAAACGAATAGACCGAGAAGGGGTTCACATCCACACTCTTGTGGTGCACAGCATGCACGCGTCGATACAGCCACGGCTGATGCAGCAATCTGTGCCATGCGTAGAACCACAGATCGTTCAACAACAGGAACCCGATGATGCTGGCGATGATGCCCCACCAGGTGAACGCCGAAGCGTCGGCAGAGAGCTTTGTCAGCCCCGCCGCGTAGCATAGCGAGATGATCACCGCGCTCGCCGTGCCGATGGCCAGTGTCCCCAGTGTGTTCTTCACTTCGAAAACCAGCTGTTTCTGATTGACGCGTTTCTTCGCCTGAATTCGCGAGCCGCGAAAGCGCTCCTCGCCCCATCGCCAGACCACCAGAAAGACGAGACCGACCACAACAAGATAGCCGACTGTCTGAGTAACAAACGCCTGGAAGAACATTGCCAGCGGGTGTGCTTGTTCCAACATGATCCTCTCCTTAAAGCAACTCTTGGTTGCATTATAGGGAGGATGTCTATTATTGCAACTCACTGTTGCGATGAGTTGTCGTTCCCGGTTCGATGCTCTATTCTGCGGGCATGACAACACCACGAACCACGAAGCAACGTGGCGAGCCAGTCGTGCGCAGGGTGCTGGAAGTGGCACTGGAGCAGCTGGCAGCCCATGGGTTTGAGCGACTCAGCGTGCCCGAGGTCGCCGCGCTTGCCGGGCTGAACAAGACCAGCGTGTACCGGCGCTGGCCCACCAAGGCAGATCTGGTGCGTGAAGCGCTCGCTGCCTCGATGGGGCATACCGCAGAAGCACTGGACAGCGGCGACCTGCGCGCGGACTTGCTCGCGCTGGCGCGTACTGCCGTGGTTTTTGTGGAGTCGCCTTCAGGGCTGGCCGTGCTGCGGACCTTGCTGGCGGAAGGCGCCAATCCGGAGGTCAAAGGACTTGCCGCCGCGATGTTGCATCAACAAGGGATCATCGGTCCCGCGCTCGTCTTTGCAAGGGCAATCGCCCGAGGCGAGCTGGCGCAGGACACGGATGTCACGCTGGTGCTCACGACCCTCGCAGGCGCCATCATGCACCGCATCCTCATTGAGCAAACCCCTGTGACCGAACACTTCCTCACAGCATTGATCGACATGGTGCTCTTTGGTGTGAAGCGCCGCTGATCTCGCCGGGGCATTGCATGGGGGCGCCTGTCGGTTCAGTCTTGTTCGGCGCGCTCTCTGGCGCGGCGCCGTCTGGCCCGGCGATTGCTGAAGCGGCGCAGCAAAGAGGGCAGCAATTCAGTCACCAGAAACATCACCGCGCCGGACTCCTGTGTCAACAACTGCATGGTCATGCTCTGCGGAAAACTACTGTGGCGCAAGTCTGCGCCCTTTTCGAAGCGATGCAGTGTGTCCGCTAGTTCCTGACGCGTCTTCTCGAGGGTTTTCTCACCAAGTCGTTCCAGTGACTCGAAGCGTCGCCACGCAAGAGCCGCGCCGGCCAGATACAACACCATCAGAATCGACAACGCATAGACCCGATAGGGTGTTGTCCATGCCGCTACTACGATCAGAGCGCTCAGGGACAGCAGGCCGCAGAAAAACAGCAGCCCCGCCAGCAGCATGGTGGCGAGCATGCTGAACAGGCGCTCCTTTTCCTGCGTCAATTCCTGTCCGGCCAGGCGCAGCAGATTGCCGGCGTGCAGCGCTTTCATCGGCGCGAGAACAACATGCCGAGGATCAGGCCCGCTGTCGCCGCGCCACCGATGGCTTTCCAAGGCTCATCGTGAACTTCCCGATTGGCCTTGCTGGCTGTCTTTCTTGCGCGCCCTTCCAGATCGTGACTGAGACTGGTCACCGACTCCCTGGCTTCGCTGACGCGTTCCTGCAGTCTGCCGCGGGCCAGGGAGAGCTCGTCCCCAGTCAATGTCGCTGTTTCTCGCAGCAGACTTTCAATATCAGCAACGAAATTGTGGAATTCGCGGGAGACTGCGGCTGTCTTGTGTTTCTTCTTCCTTTGCGTGTTCTCTTCAATAGGGGGGCGGAGGCACACTTTAGGCAGCGCGCTGAGCAGAGTCTGTGCGCTGGCATACATGCAGTATTTCCGGTCATGGCCGAAATGCCGGGCGGTGTTCGCCAACGCACAGAAACCCCTTGTTGCTGCACGTAAGGTGCGCTCACAGAAAACCTCTGTAGAGTTGACCAGCAAGTGGAGAAACACATGAACACACGGACACAACAATCGCGCCACAACGCACCCTTTATACCAGCGGCTCTCGGCTTGCTGGCCTTGGGCCTGCTCAGCAGTTCCGCCGCGCTCGCCGCGGACGAAGGCTGGTATGTGGGCGGCAATTACGGCGAAACGCGCGGCGACGTCATCGATTCGCGCATCATCGACGCGCTGATCGGTGGCGGGTACAGCACACGATCCCTGCATGACGACGAAGACGACCGCGGCTACAAACTGTTCGCCGGTTACCAGATCAATCAGAATATCGCGCTGGAAGGCGGCTACTTCAGTCTGGGCAAGTTTCGCTACCAGGCCGAGATGGACCTCCTGGCAGTGGTGCGTGGCGACACCACGACTGACGGCATCGACCTGGACCTGGTCGGCATCCGGCCCGTGACAGAACGCGTCTCGGTATTTGCCAGAGCCGGTGCCGTCTATGCCCAGAGCCGCGAACGCCGCTGGGAAACCGGCCCCGTCATCAATCGTTACGATCACGATCGTGAAAACGACCTGAGCTACAAGTTCGGCGCCGGCATTCAGTATGCCGTGACCGACGCGTTGGCCCTGCGACTGGAAGGCGAGCGCTATCGCATCGACGATCTGGGCGGCAGCAAGACCAACATCGACATGTTCTCTGTTGGCATGGTCTACAGTTTCGGCACAACGGCTGCTGTTGCGTCCGTCCCTGCCAGCACAGCCCCGGTTGCCGCCGTGGCACCACGCCCTACAGCGACCCCGGCCCCGGCACGTCCTGCCGCTCCGGCAGCACCTGCGCCAACGCCTGCGCCGTCGCCTGCCCGCGTCACCCTGTCGGCCGATTCCCTGTTCACGTTCGACAGTGCTGCCGTGCAGCCCGCGGGCCGCGTCGAACTTGATGCATTGGCCGCTGGTCTGCGTGGCGTGCAGTTCGACACCATCGTGGTCACGGGCCATACCGACCGCATCGGGTCGCTGGACTACAATCTGCGGCTCTCGAATTCCCGCGCCACAGCGGTAAAGGACTATCTGGTCAATTCTGCAGATATCCCTGCAGCCAAGGTCACGACTCGTGGCGTCAATGGTTCAGAGCCCGTGACAACCGCGGAGCAGTGCGGCCCCCAGCTGACCCGTGCCCAGTTGATCGTCTGTCTGGCACCGGATCGTCGTGTGGAAGTGGAAGTGACTGGCACGCGTCCGCGCTGAGGCAGGCGTGACCCTGGCGGCTTTTCAGTGACGCCAGAGTCTGCAGAGGCGGGATAATTGACAAGGGAGGCTTCGGTCTCCCTTTTTTTTGTGCAAGCCGATTCATGGTTCGCAGATGTGGGAAGCAGTCAAGTGCAGGTACAATGCGCCCATGACGCACCTTCCTCCTCAGCAGGATCTTGTTCTGCAAACTGACGCCTCCCTGCATCTGCAGGGCGACTGGACATTGCCCCGCTACAAGCTGCTCAGCCGTGCCAGTCTGGAGGATGCCGGAGTGGTCCGGAGCCTGGATGCCAGCCGCCTGACAGGACTGGATACGGCAGGCGCAGCGCTCCTGCTGCAGCTGCTGGGTGCCGAGAGTCTGCAACGTCTCGCGCCCACGGCCATCGGACTTTCCGAAGAACGTCGTGCATTGCTGCTGGCCGTAGCGACCGCCATGCTGGCCCGCGGTGCGGAGCCCAAAGCCAGGCGCTGGCGACTGGGGGATGGTCTGGCCGGGGTGGG
>CAISYX010000424.1 GCA_903889815.1 uncultured Gammaproteobacteria bacterium | reverse complement strand
TGGGCGCCGCGCTCGGTGCACCGCAAATCCCGGCAGGTTGCCGACGCCATCAAGACGGTGGAGATGCGCACCGGCTCCGACGCCCGCGATCAGGATGTGGCGGCCGAACTGGAGATGAGTCTCGAGGATTACCACGCCATTCTTCAGGACGCATCGGGCAGCAGACTCTTCAGCTTTGACGACATGCTGGAAGGCGATGACTCGATGCTCGAGAAAGTGGCTGGCGAGGTGCCCAACCCACTGGAAGGCCTGCAGAACGACATGTTCCGCGGTGAGTTGGCGGCCGCCATCGCCACATTGCCCGAGCGCGAGCAGCTCGTGCTGGCGCTGTCCTACGATGAAGAACTGAATTTGAAGGAGATTGGCCAGGTGCTGGGTGTCAGTGAGTCCCGTGTCAGTCAGATCCATACCCAGGCCGCACTGCGGCTGCGCTCCCGGCTGAATGGCTGGGATTGAGAAAGAGGATACCCGCATGACACTGGTTCTAATCATCAGCGTTACCTTTATCACCATGCTCTGTGGCTGCATGCTGGCCATCAGCATGCACGTGTTGCACAAGGTCCGGAAGCTGCAGGAACGCCTGGACGCGGATGTGCGCGCCATGCGGGGCGAGGTCACTGCCGTTGGGCGTGGTGCCGTCGGCCTGGGCAAGCGCGTGCAGACACTGCAGCGGCGCGTCGAAGCGACAGAGCGGCGCCAGGAAGAACTCGAATACAAGGACGTGGGCGATGTGGCCATCACCCATGCCAGCAAGCTGGTGCAGATGGGTGCCGACAGCGCCGAGCTGGTCAGCACCTGCGGTTTGTCCAAAGCCGAAGCCACGCTGGTGTCACTGATGCACGGCAAACCCCGACCTGTCGAGCGCTCAGCCGCCTGAGGCAGCGCGCTGCTCTGATTTCTCCGCCCGTCTGCACGCCTCGACGGGGCCCCTCGCGGCTCCCGTCCTGCGGGAGCTTTGCCCGCAAGACTCAGTTATACTCCCGCCAGTTTTTGACGTCCCAGCCACCTGATGCCGCTTGCCAGCGACCTGCACCTGATACGCCTATGTCCGATTCGCATATCCACAATCCTGATGCCTCTGGCGCCGTGCCGCTGTTACGTGCGCATGCATTGTTCTGTGAGCGGGATGACCGTGTGCTGTTCAGTGGCCTCGACTTCGACGTGCAGGCTGGCGATTTGATGCAGGTCCAGGGCAGCAATGGCAGCGGCAAGACGACTCTGCTGCGCATCCTGTGTGGACTTAATGGCAGTTACGAAGGAGAGCTCTACTGGCGCGGTGTGCCCATCGAGGAGGATCGCGAGGGCTTCCTCGCGTCGTTGTTGTATCTCGGGCATCGGGTCGGTGTGAACAAGATACTGACGGCCCGCGAGAATCTGCGCTGGAGCTGCGCGTTGCACTCACCAGTCACGGACAACGACATTGAGACCGCGCTGGCCCGGGTCGGGCTCGCCGGTTATGCGGACGTCATTTGCCGGAACATGTCGGCAGGGCAGCAACAGCGCGTGTCGCTGGCGCGCCTCCTGCTCAACCCGGCGACTCTGTGGGTGCTCGACGAGCCCTTCACCACCCTGGACGTGCATGGAGTAAGGACATTGGAGTCCCTGTTGGCAGAGCATGTGCTGGCAGGCGGGGCCGTGCTGGTCACCACCCACCATCCGCTGGCGGTGCCCTGCACATTGCGACGTCTGAATCTGGATACCCGGGGAGCGAACAATTCATGACCGCACTTGCCGGCCCTCAGGTCACGACTTTCACAGCATTCCGCGCCACCTTGCGGCGCGATCTGCTGATTGCCCTGACGCGGCGCAACGATCTGCTCAATCCGCTGATGTTCTTCCTCATCGTGGTGTCGCTGTTTCCGCTGGGTGTATCTTCGGACCCGCAGGAGCTGACGCGAATCGCCGCAGGTACGGTGTGGGTGTCGGCACTTCTGGCATCCATGCTGTCCCTGGACAACCTGTATCGGGCCGACTACGAAGATGGTTCACTGGAGCAGTTGCTGCTTTCGCCACAGCCTCTTTACTTCATGGTGCTGGCCAAGAATATTGCCCACTGGCTGGTGAGCGGACTGCCGGTGGTGCTGCTTGCGCCGCTGCTGGCCTACATGCTGTATCTGCCAGCGGATGCGTACTGGACTCTGATGCTGACGCTGCTGCTGGGCACGCCGGTGCTGAGTCTGTTTGGATCGATAGGTGTGGCGCTGACAGTGGGGCTGGGCAGCCGGGGTCTGATACTCGCGGTTATCGTTTTGCCGCTGACGGTGCCAGTGCTTATAATCGGCGCCAAAGCGGTGGCGGACGCCAGTCTCGGAGTGTCTCTGGGCATGCACTATGCGCTTCTGGGAGCCCTGCTGGCCCTGTCGCTGAGTCTGGCGCCTCTCGCCTCGGCAGCAGCCCTGAAGATCAGTGTGAATTGACCTGCTCAATAAAGGGATATAGTTACAATAAGTAACATCGGGCGACAAAATCGCCGTGTTATAGTCCAGCCCGAGATGGGTTTTTCAGTACCGCGCCGCAGCACAAGCGCGCGCAGCGAGTGAGCAAACATGTGGCAATGGTTCTTCAGACTGGGCTCCCCGAAGTGGTTCTACGAGCTATCTGGCAGATGGCTGCCGTGGCTGGTGGTGGCGATGACAGTGCTGCTTACCATCGGCATTGTCTGGGCATTGCTGTTTGTCCCGGCGGATTACCAGCAGGGTGACACCATCCGCATCATGTATGTCCATGTGCCTGTTGCCAGCATCTCACTGGCCTGTTTCCCGCTGATGGCAGTGGCGGGGGTGATAACCCTGGTCTGGAAAATGAAGCTGGCCGACATGGTGGCCAAATGCGCCGCTCCCATCGGTGCCTGGTTCACTGCCGTGGCACTGGCCACCGGTGCCATCTGGGGACAGCCGATCTGGGGCACCTGGTGGGCGTGGGACGCGCGCCTGACATCCATGCTCATCCAGTTCTTCCTGCTCATCGGCGTGATTGCCTTGCGTTCCGCGATAGAGAGCCCGGATGCAGCCGCCAGAGCCTGCGCGCTCCTGTCAGTCGTCGGCGCCATCAATGTGCCGATCATCAAGTATTCGGTGGAGTGGTGGAATACACTGCATCAGCCGGCAAGCAGTTTCTCAATGGCGGAAGACAGCCCGTTCGGTCCCGAAATCTGGGTTCCGCTGGTCATCATGATCTTTGCTGTGTATCTGTTTTTCGTGATCAGCCTGATTTTGTCCACCCGCACCGAGATCCTGGTTCGCGAGCGCCGCTCGCAGTGGGTCGTTGATCTCGTGGCCGCCGACAAGACGCAAGGAGCCTGAAATGTTTGAAAACCTGGCTTTCTCCAGCGTCACAGAATTTTTGCAGATGGGAAAATATACCTTCCATGTCTGGTCTGTATATGGACTGTTTGCCGTATTCGTGACAGTGAACCTGTATCTGCCGCGCGCTGCGCACCGGCAGTTCATCCGCGAACAAAAGCGCCGCGCGCTGCGCGATGCGCAAACTGCTCAGCCCATCGAGGCTGATGAAGGGCGTCCCGACGCCAATGGGGGAGAGTGAATGAAACCGCATCGACGCAAGAAACTGACGATCATCGCGTTCATCGCGACGGGCTTGAGTGTCGCGATCGGGCTGTCGCTTTATGCCCTGAGCAACAGTATCGATCTGTTCTTCACGCCGACCCAGGTTGCGGCGGGTGAAGTAATGAATGGCCAGCGCATCCGCGTGGGCGGCATGGTCAAGGAAGGCAGTGTCGTGCGCAGCCAGGATTCCCTGCATGTCGAATTCATGGCGACTGACTACAGCCACGATCTGCTGATTCGTTACGATGGCATCCTTCCGGACCTGTTCCGCGAAGGACAGGGCGTCGTGGCCGAGGGGATGATGGCCAATGGCTCGTTCGAGGCCAGCCGCGTGCTGGCCAAGCATGACGAGAACTACATGTCTGTGGAAGTAAAGGCCGCGCTGGACGCCGCCGAGCGTGATCGCGCGTTGCCGGCCGCTGAAACGGAAGGGGCTGCCGATGGTTCCTGAACTGGGTCAATTTGCGCTGATACTGTCGTTCTGCCTCTGTGTGCTTCTGGGCACGCTCCCGCTGGTGGGGGCCGGCACAGGCAATCAGTTGTGGATCAGTCTGGCGCGTCCGCTGACGGCCGGCGTTTTCGTATTCCTTAGTCTGTGTCTGCTGATCCTGGGATACAGCTTTGTGACGGACGACTTCTCCGTGGCCTTCGTGGCGCAGCATTCCAACACACTGCTGCCGCTGCAGTACAAGATCACGGCTGTCTGGGGAGGGCACGAAGGGTCCTTCCTGTTCTGGACGTGGATGCTGGCGGGCTGGATGCTGGCGGTCAGCATTTTCAGCAAGGCCATGCCGGATGATTTCGTCGCCCGTGTGCTGGGCATCATGGGGCTGATCGGTGCCGGCTACACGCTGTTCATGATCGCGACGTCCAACCCCTTCGACCGCGTATTGCCGCTGTCACCGGCTGACGGGGCGGATCTCAACTCCGCTCTTCAGGATATTGGTTTCATCATTCACCCGCCGTCCCTCTATATGGGCTACGTCGGCTTCTCGGTGGTGTTCGCCTTTGCGATCGCCGCGTTGCTCAGTGGTCGCCTTGATTCCGCGTGGGCACGCTGGTCACGACCCTGGGCCAATGCTGCCTGGGCCATTCTGACCATCGGCATCGCGCTGGGCTCCTGGTGGGCGTACTACGAACTGGGCTGGGGCGGCTGGTGGGCCTGGGATCCCGTAGAGAACCCCCCCATGATCAACTGGCTGCTGGGGACGGCACTCATCCATTCCCTGGCGGTTACCGAGAAGCGAGGCGTGTTCAAGAGCTGGACGGTGCTGCTGGCCATCATGGCATTCGCCTCCAGTCTGCTTGGGACCTTCATCACGCGTTCCGGTCTGTTGACGTCCGTCCATGCGTTCGCCAGCGACCCGACGCGGGGCGTTTACATTCTTGGCTTCCTTGGGCTGGTGATTGGCGGCTCTCTGCTGCTGTTCGCCCTGCGCGCCCCGCTCATGAAGAGCGAGTTCGGCTTCGCGGCCATTTCGCGTGAAGTGTTCCTGTTGGCCAACAACATCATTCTGGTGGTGGCGAGCGCGGCAATCCTGCTGGGTACCTTGTATCCGATGGTTTATCAGGCCGTTACGGGTGGCGAACTGATTTCAGTCGGGCCACCCTACTTCAACACCATCTTCGTGCCGCTCATGAGCATCCTGGTGATCTTCCTGGTCATGGGCTCCATCAGCCGCTGGAAGAAAACCTCGGCGGAGTACCTGAAGAAGCAATTGCTGATCGTGGCAGTCGCCAGTGTCGTGCTGGGTCTGGTGCTGCCACTGGCGCTGACCATGGAGTTCCGTTTCGGCGCCAGCATCGCTACCGGACTGGGTCTGTGGGTCATATTGGGCATCGTGCAGGACATCCGTCTCAAGATCGCCCACAAGCCCTCGGTGGTGAGCGGGCTGCGGTCCCT
>CAISYX010000423.1 GCA_903889815.1 uncultured Gammaproteobacteria bacterium | reverse complement strand
GTCATTACGCTGCTGGCGATTCCGCTGGGGGGCGTCATTGGCTATGCCCTGGCGTGGCTGATGGTGTCGAGCCTGCAGACTGACACCTTCCGGATTCCCTATGTGATAACGGCACAGACTTTTCTGACAGCAGCGGCCGTGACGGTGGCCGCCGCCGCTTTCAGTGCGCTGGCGGTGCGCCGGCGTCTGGACAGCATGGACCTGATCAGTGTACTGAAGACTCGAGAATGAGCGGGGTAACGAGACAGTGAGCGAACATCGACAAGAACATGCGGGGCGTCCGCTGCGGGCGCGGCGCAGATTTTCATGCTCCAGATCCCGGTGGTACAGCCCGGAGGCGTCTTCCAGCAGGATGCGCAGCAGGCCGCGGCTGGAGTCGGTGCAGTAGATCGGCCCGTCGAAGCCCTGTTTCACCAGCGTGGGCAGCAGACCGGAATGGTCAAGGTGCACGTGGGACAGGATCACCGCATCGATGCTGCCCGGTTCGAAAGGAAAGCCTTCGTCCTGAATGCGCCCCAGCGCATCGCCGCCCTGGCGCACGCCGCAGTCCAGAAGGACGCGACCGAGCGCCGGAGAGTCGAGCAGATGGCATGAGCCGGTTACTTCCTGTGCTGCGCCGTGAAAGGTGATGGTAGCCACGTGAATACTCCTGGTTGGTGCTGTGTGCTCAATCCTTGCTTGGTGTGCCCGGCTAGTCGGCCAGACCTGCGGCAGGCAGAGGCTGCGCGCTGAAGAGAATATCTGCATACCAGGCCTGCAGAGCAGCGCCGGTATTGTCAGTGTCGGTCATGATGGCCACGGCGTCGATGCGGTCGAGTTCTTCACCGAAGGCTGCAAACCAGTCGGCGCGAATGTCCCGGGAATGCCACTGCCATTGCCCCGCCAGGTCGTCGCCGGTGTCCACAGCGATCATCTGCGTGTCGGTGCCTGCCAGCGGGCTGGTCCACCGCGAGCCCACCGGCTGCGAACTGGACCAGACATAATTGAGGACCCTGGCCCGCCAGAAGGTCAGGCCGCCAGTGCGCACCACGTAGACCCGTGCCGGAAAATCGTCGCCATCATGGCTGCGCTCGTTGATGTCGGTGCCGAGTGTGCGGTCGATGCGCCAGCGCCATTGCAGGTAAGGCGTTTTGCTCAGATCAATGTTGCGGCGCTGGTAAAGGGCACTGGCGCTGTCGTCTGCCCGTGCGCGCACCACCCGTTCGCCGTCCAGCAGAACGCCGCGATACTCCGTGGTGGTGGAGAAGATGCGTTCTTCCCAGTGCAACATGTCTATGGCATTGAACACTGGCTCAGCCTGGGCGAGAACTCCCTGTGTGAACAGCCCGAGGGCGGCGCTCGCTATGGCTTTTGACAATGGCTTCATTTAGGCTTTGGCGCAGTTCAGAAAGTGTTTGAACAGTAGCAGCAAACCTTCCTTCAAGACAAATTCCGGTAGCGTGAGCCATGAATGACAACAAGAACTACAAGCATGAAACATCGCTCGACAGGGTGGCAGGCAATGGCCTGCTGAGCAGACGTCACCTGCTGGGTCTGAGTCTCGCCGGCGCTGGCGCGGCGGTGGCTGGCAATGTGCTGGGCGCGGAAGCTCCCGCGCTGAGCATGCCCGCCTGGTCCCGCAGCCCTGGTCGAGGGCCGTCGGAGTACGGCAATCCGTCGACATTCGCTGCAGGCATCAAGCGCCTGGCTCCGCCGCCCAACGCGACGCTGCCTGGTGGAGGTGCCTCGCGCACGCCGCTGCACCTGCTGCAGGGCATCATCACGCCAAACTCGCTGCACTTTGAACGCCATCATGCCGGCGTTCCGGACATCGATCCGGCGCAGCACCGGCTCGTCATCAACGGGCTGGTGCGCCAGCCGCTGATGTTCAGCTACGAAGACCTGCTCGCGTATCCCATGGAAAGCCGCATCCTGTTCCTGGAGTGTTCCGGCAACAGTGGCGGAGCAGCCGGACCCACGGCGGCAGACACCAGTGCCGGGGGGCTGCATGGCCTGCTGTCCTGTGCCGAGTGGACAGGCGTGCGATTGTCCACTCTGCTGGACGAAGCCGGTGTGCTGCCAGAGGCCAGCTGGGTCAGCTCGACGGGAGCCGACGGGGCCAGCCTCGGTCGCTCGATCCCTCTGAACAAGGCCCTGCGCGATGTCTTTATCGCCCTGTACCAGAATGGTGAACCGATCAGGCCGGAGCAGGGCTACCCCATGCGCCTGTTCGTGCCGGGCTGGGAAGGCAATGTCAGCGTCAAGTGGCTGACCCAGATCAAGCTCACCGACATGGCCGCCAATTTCAAGGACGAGACTTCGCGCTACACCGAGCTGCTGCCCGACGGCAAGGCACTGCAGTTCACGTTCCCGATGGGCACCAAGTCTGTCATCACCTCGCCTTCCGGGCAGATGACGCTGCGGCGGCAGGGTATTCACGAGATTACCGGGCTGGCATGGTCGGGCCGCGGCGCGATTCGGCGCGTGGAAGTCTCTGCCGACGGCGGGCGCAGCTGGGCTGATGCGCATCTCGAACCGAATCAGCTGGAATTGGCGCTGGCACGCTTCCGCCTGCCCTGGCTCTGGGAGGGTGGGCCCGCCGTGCTGCAAAGCCGGGCCACCGACTCTGCGGGAAATGTGCAGCCCACCCGCGAGGTGTTCCTGAACACCTACAGCCCTGCCAATCGCTACCACTTCAATGGCATTCAGAGCTGGGCAGTGTCTGCCCAGGGCGAGGTGAAAAATGTTTACGCCTGATCTGAAATCCTTGTTGCTTGCCGGCAGCATCGGCGCCGTATTGTCGGTGTCCTCCCTGGTGCTTGCCGCCGACGCGCCAGTGCGCCTGGGCACGCCCGTCACGGAGGCACAACTGTCGGAGATTGACCTCATCGTGATGCCCGATGGCAAAGGGCTGCCAGCGGGTTCAGGCACTGCCGCCCAAGGGCAGGCGGTGTATGACCAGCAATGTGCTGCCTGCCACGGCGCGCAGGGGGAGGGCACGCAGGGCGTTCCGGCGCTGGCTGGCGGCACGTTGACGGGCACGCCCATCTTGATGACGGCGGGCAGTTACTGGCCCCATGCGTCCACACTCTATGACTACATCCGCCGCGCCATGCCCCCCACGGCGCCCAAGTCCCTCAGCAATACCGAGGTCTATCAGGTGGTGGCCTATGTGCTGCATCTGAGCGGTATTGTCGAGCGCGACTTCGTGCTGGACGCCAGCAACCTTCCCCAGGTGCAGATGCCCAACCGCGATGGCTTCATCGATCGCAGTCAGGAACAGTGAGTCCCCTCGTCCCGACGACACCGCAGCTGCGCGATCCAGAGTTGTTTCGCGAACTCGGCTGCATCGACGGGGCGTGGGTGGCTGCCGATTCCGGGGCGACCCTCGCCATTCACAATCCCGCTGACGCTTCCCTGCTGGGCCACGTGCCCCGCATGGGGGCTGCCGAAACCGATCGCGCGGTAGCCGCCGCCGGGCGGGCCTTGCCTGCCTGGCGCAGCCTGAGCGCAGGCGTGCGTGCTCGAATGCTGCGGGACTGGTTCGACCTGATCATCAGCCACCAGGAAGACCTGGCGCGGCTGATGACACTGGAGCAGGGGAAGCCCCTGGCCGAAGCCCGCAACGAGATTGTCTATGCCGCCTCATTCATTGAGTGGTTCGCGGAAGAGGGCAAGCGTGTCTACGGAGATACGATTCCCGGGCATCAGACCGACAAACGCATCCTGGTGATCCGGCAGCCAGTTGGCGTCACCGCCGCCATCACTCCCTGGAATTTCCCTGCCGCCATGCTCACCCGCAAGGCCGGTGCCGCGCTGGCCGCCGGTTGCACCATGGTGGCCAAGCCTGCCTCGCAGACCCCGTTCTCAGCACTGGCTCTGGTGGCCCTGGCGCAGCGTGCCGGTATCCCGCCCGGGGTGCTCAATATTGTGACGGGCGAGGCAGCCGCCATCGGCAGCGCACTGTGCAGCAATCCCACCGTGCGCAAATTGTCGTTCACCGGTTCGACTGAAGTCGGGCGGCAATTGCTGGCGCAGTGCGCGCCGGACATCAAGAAGGTTTCTCTGGAGCTGGGTGGCAACGCGCCCTTCATCGTTTTCGACGACGCCGATCTGGACGCCGCCGTGCAGGGCGCCCTGGTGGCCAAGTTCCGCAACAACGGCCAAACCTGTGTCTGCGCCAATCGCTTCTACATACACCACTCGGTGTATGACGCGTTTGCGCGCAAGCTGACGACGGCCATCGCAGCGCTGGTGCCGGGCAACGGACTGCACGAGGGAGTGACTACCGGGCCCCTGATCAATGCGGCGGCGGTGAACAAAGTACAGGAGCATGTGGCTGACGCCCTCGCCCGCGGTGCCACTGTTGCCACAGGGGGCATGTCCCACAGTCTGGGCGGGAATTTCTTTCAGCCGACGGTTCTGCTGGAGGTTGCTCACGACGCGCAACTGACACAGGAGGAGACCTTCGGACCCATCGCAGCTTTGCTGCGATTCGACACAGAAGAGGAAGTCCTGACCCTTGCCAACAACACTGCTTTTGGCCTGGCCTCCTATCTGTACACACGTGACATCGGGCGCGTATTCCGAATGAGCGAAGCGCTGGCGTGTGGCATGGTCGGTGTGAATACCGGATCTATTTCCACAGAAGTGGCTCCTTTTGGAGGCATCAAGGCGTCTGGGCTTGGCCGTGAGGGTTCCCGATACGGCATCAATGAGTATCTTGAAATGAAATACATCTGCCTCTCCATACAGTGAGGCATGCTCCCGACTGATTGCTCGTCAACATCTTGGTTCCGCAGATCGCGCTGGCGTGGCCGTTCAGCAGCTACTGTAACGTGAACACACTGCGTGCCTTCACAACAGCAGATGCGGCTTGCAACTTCGGCCAGGACGCAGTCCTGGGCGGCATGGAATCGATCATGTACGACCGACAGGCTGGTTGGCTCTTCGCCAACTGGCTGGTTGCAAGGCGCCGGCGGTGCAGCCTGTGCTCACTCCAGATTTTCGGGGGTGCCCACGTGCGCACATGCTGCGCGGCATTGGTGTGGCGCAGACGCCGGGCACCTGACCTGCATTCTGGCGGGCGGATCGAACATGGCCTGTGCTAGTATTCCGGCTTTTCGAAGTCCCGGTAACGCAACGTGAATAACAATAAATCCCTGAGAGGGCGGTTGTCCCGCCTTGCACTGAGCGCATTTGCGCTGTTCGCCGCCTCTTCGGCCTCGCTTGGTCAGGACGCAGAAATCCCCCCGCCTGCCCTGCCTTATTTCGAGCAGGCCGTCGCCGACATCACCCTTGACGGCGTGCCCGACGAGGCCATCTGGCAGCAAGTGGCGCCCTTCGACGGCATGCGCGTCATCCGCCCCGACACGCTGGCCACGCCCTCACTGCAGACGCAGACGCGGTTCCTCTACACCGAGCGCGGCCTGTATGTGGCGGTACACAACGAGCAGGCTCCCGAGACGCTGATCGCCCGCATGAGTTCCCGCGACCAGGACCTGGAACGTGACGCCTTCGTGCTGGGGCTCGACCCGTCGGGCAGTGGTCTGTACGGGTATCTCTTGCAGATCAATCTGGGTGACACCCTGAACGATGGCACCATCCTGCCTGAGCGGCAGATCAATCTGCAGTGGGATGGGCCGTGGAACGCCCGCACCGCCGTGAGCGCCGACGGCTGGACAGCCGAAATCTATGTGCCCTGGTCCATGATGAGCCTGCCCGCAGCAGGGCAGGAGCGGACGCTTGGCGTGTACACCGAGCGGCGCATAGCCCAGACCAACGAAACCTGGTCGATGCCCGCGCTGCCTGATACGGCGCCGGGCTTTCTGTCGGCATTCAGCCGTGTGACTGTGCGGGGCATTGCCCCGCGCCAGCAGCTGACCTGGTATCCCTTCGTCGCCAGCAATTTCGACAATGCCAGCAACGAGCGGGATTCCCGGGCCGGCACCGACATCTACTGGCGGCCCTCGTCCAACCTGCAGCTGGCGGCCACGTTGAACCCGGACTTCGGGTCGGTGGAGTCGGACGACGTCATCGTCAACCTGGATGCCTTCGAAACCTACTACGCTGAGAAGCGCGCCTTCTTTCTGGAAGGACAGGAAATCTTCATCACCTCGCCGCGCGCAGGGGATGACGGCGGCCCCAGCAATGCCGGGCCGCGTGGCACCGGCGCCCGGGGCCAGCCCACCACCATGCTCAATACCCGGCGCATCGGCGCGACGCCAGACTATGTGCTGCCCGCAGGCGCGACGGTGGACCCCGTAGACCTCGGGCGCCCTGCGGACCTGCTGGGCGCGGTGAAACTGACTGGTCAGTCGGGCAATCTGCGTTACGGTGCCTTCCTCGCAGCTGAAGATGACAGCCAGGTGCGCGGCGTGGACCCCACTGGCAACAGCTTTGTCGCCCAGGCGGATGGCCGCGAGTTTCTGGTGGGGCGACTCCTGTACGAGGACACCGCGGGCGGCGGCCGCCGCGCAATTGGCTGGATGAACACGCAGCTGCAGTCCGATAGTGCCGACGCCTCGGTGAACGGCGTGGACTTGCACTACTTCTCGGCCGACACCCGCTGGCTGTTCGATGGCCAGTTGCTGCGCAGCGATGTGGCGGGCGAGACCGGCAACGGCATGTTCCTGGACATGAGCTATCTGCCCGACCGCGGCCGCCAGCACCGCTTCGGGGCCGAGTATCTCGACGAGACGCTGGACATCGACGACTTCGGTTTCTGGCGCCGCAATGACAGCATCGGTGTGGAGTATCAGTACAAGGTCACCGAGTCCGATCTGCCGAATTTCCGCAGCCGCACCCGCAGTGGCATCCTGCGCTATTACTGGAACGCGAAGGGCGAAGGTATCCGCGCCGGCATCTACACCGACCAGGACTGGGTGTTCAACAACAACCACAGCCTTGGCCTGAGCATGAACTACTTTCCGCGGCGCGTGGACGACGAGCTCAGCCGTGGCAATGGCACCTTCAAGATTCCCGAGCGCTGGGATGGGCGCCTGAGCTGGACCAGTGACCGCGCCCGGGCGGTGAGCCTGCGTGGCGCCCTCAACATGCAGCAGGAGTACCTGGGCGTGCGCCGGTTGACGGCGTCGGTGGGGGTGGTGTGGCGACCGGCTGACCGCTTCTCGCTGCAGATGGATGTGGACCGGGTGGATCGCGAAGGCTGGCTGGTCAATCGCGGCGGCGGCCGCATCAATTCCTACGAGACCAAGGAGTGGGCACCAAAGGTGGCCATGGAGTATTTCGTCAGTGCCAAGCAGCAGTTCCGCGTGTCCATGCAGTGGGCCGGCATCGACGCCAATGCGGATGAGTTCTACCGCATCCGCACCGCTCGGCTCGATACCATGGAGCAACTGCTGCCACCGGCGGGGCCCACCCAGGACTTCATCATCAGCCGCCTGAGTTTCCAGGCCCGCTATCGCTGGGAGATCGCGCCTTTGTCAGATTTGTTTGTGGTGTACACACGCGGCAGCAATCTGCCCCGGGATTTCGAAGGCGATACTCATATGCTGTTCACGGAAGCCTGGAACGAGAAGATCATCGATACCTGGGCCATCAAGTTGCGCTATCGGATTGACAGTTAGCGAGTGTCTGTGAAATGCATTGCGCCGGTGCGGCGAGTCAGGCGGCGGGGAGGCCGGCGCTCCGTGCTGCGGCTGACCTGCGCTGCTCCGCAGTGCCCTCTCTTCACAAAATGCCTCAGGTCATTTTGTTGCGCTCGGCGCTGGTCTTTCATGCCGCTGCCCGGAGCGCCGGCCTCCCCGCCGCCTGACTCGCTTTCCAGAAATGTGCCGCGTTCCCGTCCCTGTACCTGGCACTCGCTTGTTGTGAGGAGAGTGCTCCGAGTGGACTTTCCCGCTGCGCTTCTCTAGGCTTGGGCGCAGTCAAAATTCAAAGCCCACAGGAGACGAACATGCGCTTTCCCGCGACCATGCTGTTGTGTCTGGCCACCCTGGCCAGCCTTCCCGCCGTGTATGCCCAGGACCACGAGACGGTTCCCGACCCTGAAGAGTTCAACACCCCCATTCCGCTGTACACGGTCGCCCTGGGCGATCACACCTATCCCATCTCGACCCGCAATGCCGAGGCTCAGGCCTTCTTCGACCAAGGGTTCCAGATGATGTACTCCTTCACCAAGGTCGATGCCGCGCGCTCTTTTCGTGAAGCACAGCGTCTCGATCCGGACTGTGCGATCTGCTATTGGGGCGAAGCCTGGGCATGGGGCTCGTATCTGAACGGCCCGATGCCTGCGGAAGACTCACCCCGCGCCTATGCGGCGATGCGGGAAGCGCTGCGTCGCCTGGACCAGGCGACGCAGAAAGAGGCTGACCTGATAATGGCCATGTCGCAGCGTTATGTGGCCAATTTCTCGCCCGAGCGCCGCATGGAACAGGAGCGCGCCTACGCCGATGCCATGGCGGAAGTAGCGGCGAAATACCCCGATGACCTGGACATCGTCACGCTTTACGCCGACTCGTTGTTCCTGCTGGAGCCGCGCCGTGGCACCCGCGATCTGGACGATTCGAACGTCATCCGCCTGCACAATGTGCTTACCAGCGTGCTCGACCGGGATATCACCCACGTCGGCGCCTGCCACCTCTACGTGCACGCCACCGAGTCCACGCCCAACCCCGGTCTGGCCGAGGAGTGTGCCGAGTTCCTGGGCAATGCGATCCCCGGCGCCAGTCACATCAACCATATGCCCAGCCACACCTGGAACGAGATCGGCCGCTGGAATGACTCGGTCCGCGCGAACATCCAGGCCTGGCACTCCGACCAGAAGGCTGCAGTGGGCGAAGGTTTCGCCATCTACCCCATGCACAATCTGGCGATGCTGCTGTTCGCGGCCAGCATGGACGGGCAGGGCGCGATCGCCATCCAGGCCGCCAAGGATTACGACAAGTTGATGAACAGTTCCATTTACCACGTGCTGACCCTGGTTCGCTTC
Organism: uncultured Gammaproteobacteria bacterium; assembly: GCA_903889815.1. Taxonomy (GTDB): domain Bacteria; phylum Pseudomonadota; class Gammaproteobacteria; order Pseudomonadales; family Pseudohongiellaceae; genus UBA5078. The sequence goes on along the minus strand of CAISYX010000423.1, from coordinate 692 downwards.
GGCCGCTTCGACGAAGTTGCTGCGGTCAGCAAGCGTCCGGAGAACAGTGACTTTGATGGCGGCTCCTGGGACTTTGCGCAGGGCTACGCGGCCCTGAAGATGGGCGACACCATGACCGCCCGCGAGTATCTGGCGAAGCTGGATGCGCTGGCCCAGGACACCACTGACAATTACCGTTTCCACGACGGCAACAATCTGCTGGAAGTGCTGGTGGGCATTCTGGATGGCGAGATTGCCTGGAGCACAGGTGACATGGCCAGTGCCATCGAGGCCTTCGAGCATGCCACCGCCGCCTACAACGCGATCATCTATGACGAGCCCGAGCCCTATCCGTTCTCCGCCAAGCACTGGCTGGGCGCGGCCTACATCGAGGTGGGCGAATACGACAAGGCCATCACGCTGTACGAGGAAGACCTGCGCGAACACCCACACAATGGCTGGGCGCTGTACGGCATCAAGCAGGCGCTGGCGGCGCAGGGCAAGGTGGATGAGGAGATAGACAAGCGGTTTGACGAGGCGTGGGCGCGCTCCGATACCTGGATTCTGGGGTCGAAGTTCTGAGGTGATTGCGGGTTGGCGTGGTGGTCCAGGCAGGGGCCGGGAGGCGCGACGCATTCGCGCAGTCACCTCGTACTTCAGGGGGTTTCGCGGAGGTGCTGCGGCCATTGACTGAACATCTGACCCCATGTGGG
>CAISYX010000422.1 GCA_903889815.1 uncultured Gammaproteobacteria bacterium | reverse complement strand
CTTGTCAGACGCTTCCACCTTGCCCCCCATCTGCATGGCCATGGTCTGCATGCCGTAACAGATGCCGAGCAGTGGCAGGTCGCCTTCAAACAGGAACGCTGGCGCGCGGGGTGAATCGGCCTCGGTCGTGCTTTCCGGCGAACCGGAGAGGATGATGCCTAGGGCCTTGAAGCCCCTGATGTCGTCAGCACTGGCGTTGTCCCAGGCCCAGATCTCGCAATAGACGCCGAGCTCGCGCACGCGGCGCGCGATCAGCTGGGTGTATTGGGAACCGAAATCCAGAATGAGAATTTTCTGGCTGTGAATGTCTCTGCTGCTCATGCTCTGCTGTCTTGATGATGGTGCGTGATGGCGGATCGAAAGGGGCGAACGGGCCGCACGAGCACTCAGCTCATGCGGTAGTTCGGCGCTTCCTTGGTGATGCTGACGTCGTGCACGTGACTTTCACTCATGCCGGAGGAGGTGATCTTCACGAACTGCGGCTTGGTGCGCATCTGCTGGATGGTCTCGCAACCGGTGTAGCCCATGCTGGAACGCACGCCGCCCATCAGCTGATGCACGATGGCAGACATCGGACCCTTGTAGGGCACGCGACCTTCGATGCCTTCGGGGACGAGCTTCTCGGCTCCTGAACCGGCATCCTGGAAGTAGCGGTCACTGGAACCCTGTGAGGACGACATGGCACCCAGCGAGCCCATGCCGCGGTAAGCCTTGTAGCTGCGGCCCTGGAACAGTTCGACTTCGCCCGGCGCTTCTTCGGAGCCCGCCAGCAGGCTGCCGATCATCACCACGTGGGCGCCGGCCGCAATCACCTTGGCAATATCGCCGGAGAAGCGGATGCCACCGTCGGAGATGATGCAGACATTGGTGCCTTTGAGCGCTTCGGCCACATTCGAGACGGCCGTCATTTGCGGCACACCGACGCCGGTCACTATGCGGGTGGTGCAGATGGAGCCCGGGCCGATGCCGACCTTCACGGCATCCGCTCCTGCTGCTGCCAGATCCTTCGCCGCTTCAGCCGTGGCAATATTGCCGCCGATCACGGGGATATGCGGATACAGCCCCTTGATTCGGCGCACCTGATCGAGCACGCCCTGGGAGTGGCCGTGGGCGGTGTCCACCACGATCACATCGACGCCGGCTTCCACGACGGCCGCCACACGGGCTGGTGTATCGGCGCCAGTGCCCACGGCAGCGGCTACACGCAGGCGACCAAACTGATCCTTGCAGGCATTGGGGTAGTCTTCCGACTTGCGGATGTCCTTGAGGGTAATCAGACCGCGCAGCTCGAAGGCATCGTTGACCACCAGAATCTTCTCGATACGGTGCGTGTGCAGCAGGTCTTTGACTTCCTGATTCGTGAAGTTTTCCTTGACGGTCACCAGGTCTTTGCGCGGCGTCATGATGGCAGCAACGGGGGCTTCGTAATTGGTTTCAAAGCGCACGTCACGACTGGTGACGATCCCCACCAGATTGGTGCCCTCGACCACCGGCATGCCGGAGATGTCGTTCTCGCGCATCAGCGCGATCAGTTCGCGGATGGTGGCGGTGGGAGCAATGGTGATGGGGTCCTTTACTACGCCGCTTTCGTATTTCTTGACTACACGGACTTCGCGAGCCTGTTGCTCGATCGTCATGCTCTTGTGGATGACCCCGAGACCGCCTTCCTGGGCCATGGCAATTGCGAGGCGCGCCTCTGTCACCGTGTCCATTGCAGCGGAAATCATGGGGATATTCAGGGAGATTGACGCGGTCAGCTGCGTCTTGAGACTGACCATTTTGGGGAGCACGGTGGAGTGTGCCGGCACAAGAAGAACGTCATCGAATGTCAAAGCTTCTTCAGCAATGCGTAACATAAGATTTCCACGTATTAACAAAAACGCGAGTATACAGACCTCATTTCTTCCTGTACACCTGCAGTTGCAGCGAGTGAAACAGGGCAAAACGGCCTGTCTGCGCGACCGGTTCGAACCCGTTTCGAGCCAGTTCGGCGTGCAGTTCCCGGGCTGAAACCGGGTATTGCTTGATGGCTTTGCCACTCATCAGAAAGCGCAGCCGACGGCGTAGTGAAGTCACCGAAACAGGGCTGATGCGCGAGATCAGCACGTACTTTCCGCTCACCCGGCACAACTCATTGATCAAGCGACTGCGCAGAGCCGGGCTCTCGAAGTGGTGCAGCAGACGAAAGCACAAGGTGGCATCGAAGGCCTTGTCGGAATAGGGCAGATCGAAAATATCCTGCCGCTCGAAGGCCACCTGCACACCCGCTGCGGATGCCAGCGTGGCGGCGAGATGCAGTGCTGCATCGCCAAGATCCACACCCGTCACGTTGATGCCCTGCTGTGCCAGCCAGATGGCAGCACGGCCTACCCCGCACGGGGCGTCCAGCATCCGTGTGACACCCTGCACATGGCGCATGGCGTCTTCAATCATCGCCATTTCCTGCCGATGTTTGCCGTTCTTGCGCTGGCTATAGGTGCGTGCTGATTCAGCGTCGAATTTGACGCGTGCGTAACTGATGTCGTCCGTCATGCGCGGGACTCCTTGAGGGCTGGAATTAGAAAAGGAAAGCGACTGGACAGCTGCGCGATGACGCGTGGTGCCAGCTCGCAGTAGGGACGCAGCAGCGCACTCAGCAGATCCGGCGTGAGCCAGTCAGCCCGGCGCAGCAACTGCACAAGATCAGCACAGGCTGCATCCACTGCCGTCGAGCGCTTGCGTGCGCGCTCAAAGTCGATCAGTTGCATGTCGCCAGTATCGGCGTCGACGAACATGTGACAAGGAAACAATGCCCCGTGTTGCCAGCCGCTCGAATGCATTGCCAGCAACTGCTCGCCCACACGTGACAGCAACTCAGGCTGTTGGCGCAGCGGCGCTGTGTTGTAGTGAAAGCTTTCAAGAGAAGGCAGCTCTATTGCACGGGTCAGCAGCACCGCGCGCTGCCGACCCTGGCTGTTGCAGATACCGAAGGCCTGCAACTGTACGGCAGGCCAGTGCAGCTCCAGGCCCAGCCGCAAGGCATCGACTTCGTAGCGGAAAGTGGGTGCGCCCAGCGGGTAGCGCAGAGAATAGCGTTTCTGCTGTTCCTGCCGTTTGAGATACCAGGTGCCAGAGCACCCTTTTTCGTCGGGCAGCGTGAGCTTGCTTACACCACTCCAGCCGCCACGACGGCGATTGATTGGTTCGACAAAAATGTGGGGAACCTCCCAGAGCGCTTCGAAGCTGTCGAGACCCGCCTGCTGCAGGATGACGCTCAGCGTGCCATAGCGCACCTGCAGCGGGTGTCGGCCCTCCGCAAATGGCAGTGTGGGCAGAAAGAACATCGGGGCTCCTAGTGATAAAAGCGCGCGAGTTCCCGCGCGAACAGATTCAGGGAATTGCGGTACGCCACGCCAACACTGCCGATATCGACAGGTTCGTCTTCCAGCGTCGTGGTGCCATCGTCATAGGCGGCGCCCTTCTTGCTGAACACCATCTTCACGTCTGGCGTGATCAGCGTGTTGCCATGCCAGTCGCTGGCCACGGTGTAGTCGCGGGCATAGCCTGCCGCGAGCAGGTTGCTGCCATAACTGTAAGTCGCCGGGTCAATGTCCACGCCCAGTGCTGCGAGCACCGTGGCGGGCAGATCGAGATGACTCGTCATTTGCGCCACCTTGCCTGCGGCCTGACCAGGCAAATGCACCAGCAGGGGCACGCGGATCTGCTCCTGGCTGAACGTGGAGTTGTGGCCCCAGCGACCGTTCTCCATGAATTCCTCGCCATGGTCGCCGGTCACGATCACGATTGTACTGTCCAGCAGGCCTTGCGCTTCCAGGGCGTCGAATACCCGCCCGAGCTGGCTGTCCAGATGGTGCGTTGCGTTGATATAGCGTGCGCGGATGCGCTCAATGCTGTTCTCGATGTCCACCGTCAGGTAGTTGAAGTCTTCGATGAAGTCCGGCTCGATCACGCTCTCGTCCGGAAAATAGTAGTTGGCATGCGCCGATTCGAAGAACATGAACGAGAAGAATGGCGCCTTGGCAGACTCGATGAACTGGAGCATGTCGCCCACATTCTTGCGGTCACGTTCCCAGCCGGCTCCCTCGGTAAAGGACTGGAGCTGTGAGTCGGCGAATCCCGCGAAGATGGTCTTGTCAAACTCCGGATAGGAAAAGCGCGAGCTGGTGTAGGCCTGCATCGCGTAGCCATTCTGGCGGATCATCTCCATCATCAGCGGCGGACGCGTCGCGCTCAGGAAGTCGAACCAGTAGCTGCCGTACAGCCCGTAGAATTGCGAGAACATGCCCATCCGCGTGCCGTTGCCGCCGCTGTAGTGTTCCAGAAACTGCTGCGACTTCTGCGCGAAGCGCGTGGTATTGGGCATGATCTCTGGCGTCAGCACATCGGCACGCCAGGACTCAGCTACCAGCCAGACGATGTTCAGAGGCTTCGTGAACTGCTCCTCCGGTGTCGCGGGATAATCGATTTTGCCGGACACTCCCGCCAGATCACTGTCATCCTGTTCCGGGCGCTGGGTAGTGAAGCCCGCGTCCTCCAGCAGCGTGCGGGCGGTCACGGGAACATACCAGACGATACGGTCTGCGGTAGCCAGTATTTCACGGTCGTAGCGATATTCGGACCACGCATACCAGCCCGCCTGTGCCACCAGCAGCACGCCGAATACTGGAACGAGTGGCAGCTTTTCAAGACCGCGTGGCAGCGCACGCTCCAACGGAACAAAGCGCACCACCAGCGCCATGCACAGGGCAATGCCTGCAACCGCAATGCCAAGGGCCACATTGGTGGAGGCAGATACCCCCATGGCCTCGATGCCACCGGGGGTGAGCAGAAGATTGAGCACGAAATAGTTGAAGTAGAAACCGAACATCTGCTGCAACTTGTAGTTGGCCAGCAGAAAGACAATCGTCACCAGAGCCAGGGCGTGGATGACAACAGCGAGCAGGCGGGAATCGTGGCCCCTGCGTTGCAAGCGGGCATGCAGCGCCATGAGCAACAGCACAGGGCCGCTGAGCAGAACCGCCTGCACCAGTGCCGCTACCAGCAGAAAGGCTCGCGAGTGCAAGCTGTCAGCACCAGGCCATGCCAGAAACACAAGAAAGGAAAAGGCAAAAATCAGCGTCAGCAGAACACTGCGAAATGGCGTGATTCCGTTCATGGCGACATGATCCTGTTACGCAAGCAGCAGTGAATGTCGCCACACAGTAATGTTGCAAACTTAAGACAAGCTTAAGTCTTCCATGTAACGCGTCTTAGAACTCGAACTCCAGCAGAAATCGGTAGGTGTAGTCCGGCGTCGTATCGTTGAGCGGCAGAATGATGCCAGCTTCCCAGGCCCACTTCTGTGCGCCAGCGCTCCTAAGCAGCCCGGTCAGCACAGGGCCGATGCCTCGGGTGAACTGATCGGCATAGAGTTCGATGCCGGGCTCCAGCGTCTCGCGCAGCCTGTAGCGCCATTGCGCCGACATGAACGTCTCCACTTCATTGTCGATGTCAGACCCGTACTCGTATTCCACCCCCAGATTCAGCGTGCCCACCCAGTCACCCCATTGCCGGCTGACCAGCGCCGCAATGGCTGCCTCGGAGATGCTCTCGCTGCGCTCGCGCTCGAACTCGAACAGCAATCCCCAGTCGGCGGCATATTCGCCCTGCTCCGTCAGCTGCACCTTCATTTCCGCCTCATAGCCCTGCAGGCGCAGGGAGCCGCCTGGCAGCTTCTCGGCCAGCAGATAGGCCTCTGCAAAGAT
>CAISYX010000421.1 GCA_903889815.1 uncultured Gammaproteobacteria bacterium | reverse complement strand
TGCTGCATCATGGGGGTGTGGGTGGCAACAGAGTCCATGTTGGTCTGAGTATTCCGTTGAGAGTACGCGGGCGAGTGGCGCAGGGTAGCAAACCTGCCGGGCGCCGAACAGCCGGCCGGGCAGGCGCGCAGCAATGCAGCCGCCAGGAATCAGTAAGTGTCTTCCAGGTAACGCCCGGCGTCTTTCAGGCTGCGGACTGTCAGAGACAGCGGGGCCAAGACGCGGTCCATGGCCACAGCCACATCGCCCGCCATGCGCTTGCCGCCACACACCAGAATCCCGGCTCCGCCGGCAATCTGGTCGCGAAGCAGCGTACTGTCTTCCGTCAGTCTGTCCTGGACATACGCGGGCTGAGGGCTGCGGGAAAAGGCCACTTGCAGCCGGGACAGACGTCCGTCGGCCATACAGGCCCGCAAAGTGTCTTCGTACAGGAAGTCGGATTGCGCAAGGCGTCCGCCCCAGTACAGCGACATGGGTCGACGCGCACGATTGGCGCGAATGAACCCCATCAGCGGACCAATGCCGGTGCCCGCGCCGATCAGAATGACAGGTGCCTTGCCTCGGGACGGCGCAAAGCGAGGGTTCTTCTGGATGAAGCCATCGGCGCTGTCGCCGATCTGCATGTCACAGAGGAAGCGCGAACAGAGGCCGTGATCCTGACGCCGCACACAGATCTCCAGAACGCCGTCTGTGCTGGCAGAAGCCAGGGAATAGAAGCGGGGAATGTCACTGCCTGGCGGCACTATGCCGACCAGGTCGCCGGCGACAAACGAGGGCAGTGCCCCGCGCGGTGGCACCCCCTTGAAGCGCAGGATGCTGGCAGGCGCGTTGACCTCGCCGCCGTAATCTTCGCGCTCGAAGAGCACCAGTTGGCGTGTGGCATGGCGTTGGGGCGTGTAATGCAGGTTCAGAGGCATCCCGAGGGCGGCCCCCAGTGCCGTGCACCAGCGCTCAAAAGACTGTCCCGACTGCCTGTCAACATAGTCTGTGGCCAGAATCCGGCGCCATTGGCGAGCTTCAAGCGCCTCGGCGACCTGGTCGGCAAAGGCACAGAAATTGTCGAACTGGCGGTCGCCGAACCCCAGCACTGCCCAGGGCAGCGAGTTGGAACCCGGGGCTGACGCCAGCCTGTGCAGAAACTGACTTGCTGACGCCGGCGCATCGCCATCGCCATAGGTAGAGGTCAGAACCAGCAGGCGCTGCGCCTTGGGATAACGCCCTGTCCACTGGTTCAGAGGCGCGACATGTACCTGGCAGCCGACTGCTGACAAACCTTCGTGCAGTGTTTTCGCAAATCCCCAGGTGGCATTGGTTTCGGTTCCCACCAGCAACAGCGTGTCCGCACTCCTGGCGGCGACATTGCCGGCAAGGCGCGGCATGGCGCGGCGCCGCTGCCACCAGATCACCACGCCGGTGACAGCCAGCACCGGCACCGTCAGCGCGGCGGCACCCAGGATCAGCCCCAGCCACCAGCAGGCCTCTCCAGTGTGCAGCTCCATGATGAAGGTCTGGAGGGAGGCCGCGCTGCCGTAATCAGAGTAGGACAGCCATTGCCCTGTGGCCTGATCCACAAACCCGGAGCCCTGGTGGGTCCGCAGTGAATAGACATCCAGAGGATCATCGGGAAACGGCATGATCAGTTGATGCAGGTCCCGCAGATCGACTTCCTGCAATGCCTGCAGGGAGTCGATCGGGGAGGGTGGTGTACCCGCCACATCCGCCGGAAACTCCGCTTCCAGCTCTTCGGCTTCGCTCAGCCATTCGAAGCGTATGGCGGACATCCACGCGCCGCTCAGTGCGGACACCAGCAGGCCCACCACGGCTATGCGGGCCAGTTCGGTATGCAGACGTTGACTGCCCGTGCCGCGAATCGGGGCGAGAAGCTTGCGCCAGCCTCCGGCACGGGAGGCCAGCAGGAACGCGCCAGACAGGCACATCAGCACCATCAGCGCCGCACCAACACCGGCGGCAGCCCGACCGGGGTCATCCAGCAGGAACGCGCGGTGCAGATCCTTCAACCAGGTGAAGAAGGGCGGTGGCTCCCAGGCGGCGAGGCGGGCACCAGTCAGTGGATCAACAAGATCGGCCCCCGGGTTGCCGTCCACAGAGAAGTAGACCAGCACAGCGCCGGAGGGCAGGCGCTCGATCTGCTCAGCAACGGGGTAGTGTTGCAGGACGCGCCCGGCAACGTCAGCAACACTCACTTCACCCCGGGCCGGCACCGTCGCTGCCATGCGCTCCAGTGCCGGGCTGAGCGACAGCAAGGCTCCGCTGGTGGCGAGAATCAGCAAGAACAGCGCAGCCAGCAGGCCCGGCAGCGAATGCAGACGTCGCAGCATGGGAATCCTCTCTACGGGCGCGCTGTCACAGGGAATAACTCAGCGCTTTGACGTAACCGCGTCCTGCCACCGGAGTGCCGGCGCCCTGAGTGGTCAGTGGCACCTCGGCATCGACCCGGTTTTCCCGCTGATCTTCTACAGCGCTGTCCACACGCACGAGGTAGCCGGCGTCGATCAACGTGTCGTCGATGTCGACAGTGATGGTCAGGCTTGCGCCGCTGGTAACACTGGCACCGGTCATGCCGTCATACTCAGAGCGCTTGCCGCCGCTGCCCCGTGTCCAGTCCAGCAGGTGTTTGTAGTACTTGCTCTTGCCGCCGGCCATCCACAGGGTGCGGGCGTACTTGCCGCTGGCATCGGTCAGGTAGATGGCCAGGTAGGCGCCGTCACCGCGGTAGGCATTCAGTTCGGTCGTGATCGTGACTTCGCGAGCCTGTGCAGCGCTGGCAAGGCTCAGGCTCAACAGCAGCCCTGTGGTGGCGAACAGTCTTTGCATTTGCGTATCTCCGTGGTGGCCATGTCTATCGGGATGGATGGTGAGAGTCCTGGGATTCCCGCCGTTCGTGTTCCTCGTCTTCCAGTTCCAGCTCTACCAGGCTCAGGGTTGCAGGGGAGTAAGTCGCCTCAACCTGACGGCCCAGTTCGTCCAGCGCCCGCACCTGATAGCAGCAGTCGTCGATCCGGATGCGATGTACCATCCAGCCTTTGTCATCCAGCAGCTTGCGCAGTACTTCGCGTGGCTGCCAGCTGGCGATGGGGTCCTTGCATTCTTCGTCCGCGAGCACACGGCCGGTGCCAATCGCAAGACAGACGCTGAGCGTCAGGGCCAGTGCAATCCTGGCAGGATGCGAATGCGGAATGTTCATGGCTGTCTCCCGAGAGTCAGGCTGTGCGTGCCAGACTGTCCTTGCATTGTCGCAGGGATGATGGGGACGACACTTTGATCCAAATCTAGCGCGGCAGTCTTAAATGCGAATTAAGGGGAAGAAACAGACAAAGCGGGGGCGTGTTCCAGATTCTTTGCTAAGCTTGCCAGTACCAGCGTTGCTTACAGGTACTCCCTTGTCATGAACAAGTCCATGCTTTCCCTGAGCCGTCAGTGCGGTGAACTGCTGCTGCAGAGGCAGTGTTGTGTCACCACCGCAGAATCCTGCACGGGAGGCTGGGTGGCCCAGGCAATCACTGCCGTGGCGGGAAGCTCGCAATGGTTCGACACCGGGTTTGTCACGTATTCCAACAAAGCCAAACAGCGTCTGCTGCAGGTACCGGCGGAGTTTCTGGAGGGCCCGGCGGCGCCGGGTGCCGTCAGTCGCGAGACCGTCGTGGCCATGGCGCGGGGTGCCTTGCTTGCGGCCGGCGCGCAGTACGCCGTGGCCACCAGTGGTATCGCTGGCCCTGCGGGAGGGACTGCTGCCAAGCCGGTCGGCACCGTCTGGATCGCCTGGGCCTGGCAGCTTCCGGGTCAGGCAGACATCCACAGCATGGCCGTTGTTCAGCGTTTCGCCGGGGAGCGGGATGCAGTGCGCCGGCAGTCGGTTTACGCCGCGCTGGAGGGGCTGTTGCAGCTCTTGAAGCGGGCGAAGGTCTGAAAACCGCCTGCTGGGCAAATACTGGTTGAATATACAGTAAAGCTTTGCTTTAATCGTTTTACCGACAGTCGCTGTCGAAACTGACAATCACCACCCTCACTACCCGCAGCCTTCTCTGGAAGCTGCTGACAGAAGAAAAGGACACCACCATGGCCGTAGACGCAGTCAAAGACAGCAACCGCGAGAAAGCTCTGAACGCCGCACTTTCCCAGATCGAACGCCAATTTGGCAAAGGCTCCATGATGCGCCTTGGCGAAAAAGGCAAAGAGGCCATTCCTGCCATCTCCACAGGCTCGCTGGGTCTCGACATTGCCCTGGGCATTGGTGGACTGCCGCGCGGTCGCATCGTCGAGATTTACGGACCGGAGTCCTCGGGCAAGACCACACTCACCCTGCAGGTCATCGCGGAATGCCAGCGCAACGGCGGCACCTGTGCCTTCATCGACGCGGAGCATGCGCTTGACCCGATCTATGCGGGCAATCTGGGTGTGGACGTTGAGAACCTGCTGGTCAGCCAGCCAGACACCGGCGAACAGGCACTGGAGATCTGCGACATGATCGTGCGCTCCGGCGCGGTGGACGTAGTGGT
>CAISYX010000420.1 GCA_903889815.1 uncultured Gammaproteobacteria bacterium | reverse complement strand
GGGGTGGCTTGGACTGGACCGTCAGCCGCCTGGGCGGCGGCTGCCGAGCCCCCATGGATGGGTTTACGGCGTGTCCGGGCCAAGCCACCCCGCGCCTCTGAGCGCTGTGCGGAGTGCCGCATCGCGGGCAAGGCCCGCTCCCACAGGGCTGACTGCCGCCCGGCTCAGCTCCCCAAGCGGTAGCGCAGCTTCACCACCCAGTTGTCCACTACCTGATCCTGCCACGCATGCTCGAACAGCCCCGCGTAGTCATCCTCAAACGTGCGCGCCAGATTGCCACCCCGTGTGTACACGAAGAACAAGTCCGACAGCGGCGCGATCTCCCAACGGTAACGCGCCTGGAAACTCATGCGGCTGATGGTGAAATTGTCACTGCCCGCCGTCAAGTCGCCGGTCTTTTTCAGATCATTCAAGCCCGTGGCGTCCACCTGGTAGAAACGACTCTCGAAGGCCTTGATGCCGGTCCACTGCAGCGCGAACCGCACCTGCTGCTTGGCATTGATGAAATAATCCATGGACAGTCGCGGCGCCCATTCGTTGGCTTCGAAGCTTGTCATGCGACCTCTGCCCTGGTGAATGAGCCAGGCTTCGCGGTCCACATAACGATTGTCCAGGTCTACCGCAAAGCGATCGTTCGGCTGCCAGTTGAAACCGATGTTGTAGGTCAGGTTCTGCTCACCAAGTTCTTCCTGCGTGCTGCTGAGTCCCACATTCCACGAAAACGGCCGCGACTCGTCGCTGCGCCAGTTGATGTCCGCGGCCCAGCGTGCCGGCAGCCGGAAGCTGCCGTTGCCGCGACTGAGGCGGTCGTCCACCCGCTCCGGGAAGTAGCGGATATTGGTATTCAGTGCCGTATTGTCGAGAAAGTTCAAACCCTGCGTCAACGCGACGCTGAGCCGCACGGGACGGCCTGCGGTATTCCATTCATTGCCGATGTTCAGGGCGCGGTAACGCGAGCGCAGCCCTGGAATGTTCGATTCATTGATGTTCAGTCGGTAGTCCAGCTGCATCAGATCATTGCGCTGCACAAAACCGATGTCGTTCAGCTCCAGCTTGTCATCGAACCAGGTGCCCGTGATGTTGTGCTGCAGGCGGCGGTCGGGGCGGTAGTCCAGATCGAAGAAGCCCCCCTTGCCAGTGACGTTGTTGACATCGCTGTGGATGAGCTGGCCGTCGAACACCCAGCGGGTGTCGGCCGAAAAATAGTGCAGGTCCACGCCGTTGACGGTGGCAGAGCGGTCAGGGTGCGACATGTCGCTGCCGAACCAGCCAATCGCACGGCGTCCGCCGGAGGTAGTGTCTTCATAGAGCAGTCGTCCTATGGCAAAGTCGCGGCCCTTGGCCTGCAGGTTCACCCGCGAACCATTGGTCAGCGTGCCGCGCAGCACGGAGTCGTCTTCCGACGCCAGCAGTGTTCCGTAACGCCAGTTGCCGGCCTGACCAGTGACCTTGCCGGCGGCCAGCAGATCGGACGGTCGGCTCTGGTCGGTGGCGATCACGCTGACGCCCGCGGGGATGGTGAAGCTTGCCTGTCGTCCGATGCGCCGCGTGTTCAGCAGCGTCGTGGGCGGCCCGCCGTAACCACCGCCACGCGACGAGGTCACGAACACGTCCTGGCCCTCCAGAAAGAACGGGCGTTTTTCTTCGAAGAAGGTTTCGAAGGCGCCCAGATTTACCACCACATCATCCGACTCCACCGTGCCGAAGTCCGGGTTCAATGCGGCAGACACCTGCATGTTGGAGCTTGGCCGCCAGTACAGGTCAGTGCCCACGCGGTAATCGGTGGCGTCTTTCATGTCGTCGAAAGTGGATGATACATACGGGTACAGCGTGAACTGAGTGCTGGGGTTGACGCCGCTCAGCTCCACCTTGTGAAAGGCGGACAGGAATCCTGCACTGTTGCGGGGCAGCGCCGGCCAGGACCAGGTCTCGCCGCGCGCGGCCACGACACGCTCGATGTAGATGCCCATGGTGCGGGTTGCGCCTTCATCCGCCTGGGGCAGACTCATCATGGACCAGGGAAGAAACATTTCCGCAGACCAGCCATCGTCCAGCGACACCGAAGCCGAATCCCAGGGGCCGTCCCACTGCCGGTTGATCTGGCGCTCGGGCAATACGGTGCCGTCGTTCAGAGACCCCCCCAGATTGATCCGCAGAAAATAGCCATAAAGGCCGGTGCCGGAGGGGTCCACCACGAAACCATAACTGTCGCGCTGCGACTGCTCATCGCGAGAACTCATGCGCGACACCAGCGAATCGGCGGGCTGGTAGTTCATCACGCCCACATAAATGCCACGGTCGTTGTAGAACACCCGAGTGTGAGTCTGGAAAGGCGCAGGCTCCATGGTGTCGGGCTGGATGATCTGCATGTTGTCGATGACGGGCAGGGTGTCCCAGATTGCTTCATCGAGCCGGCCGTCCAGCACGAAGGCGGCCTGCTCACCGCTGACGCGCGTCAGGGGCGTGGGACGCTCGAAGGGGACGGTGTCTTCCTGGGCAAGAAGGGGCAGCGGGCTGAGGCCGATGACCGCGAATATCAGCAGGTGGCGTGCGGATACTGCAAAGGGAATGGCGACAGGCGACGAAGAAGGCTGGATCACTGGCAGTCTCTACTGAATGTTCTGCTACGAGGGGCCAAGACACCCACAGGAATGGAACGCTTGATTGGAGTCTAACAGCGAAGACCCATTGGCGTCTTCCCCTCTGAGCACGGCGCAGAGGGGCTCTCATCAACGCGCCTGCAGAATGACCTCGACATTCAGCAGCTCCTCTGCCCGGCGAATCTGCAGTTGCACCTCGTCGCCTGGCGCTGCCTCGCGCAGGAAATTGGAATACTCCTGCAAGTTCGTGATGGCAGTGCCATTGAACTGCACCAATATGTCGCCTGCCTGCAGGCCCGCCGCCTCCGCTGCACCACCAGGGGTCACGCCGGAAATCTGCACGCCCTCGCCAGCATAATTGAATTCTGGAATCGTTCCCAGCGACGCCGCACGCGCCCCCGCCACGGCCTCGGTGGCACGCACGGGCGCGTTGCTCAGAGTCACACGCAACGGTTGGTCGCGCATGGCCAGATAGACGATCGCTTCTTCCACCCACAGGGCTATGTCGGACATGCCGGTCAGATCAAGCTTGTCCGGTGTGTCCGAAGGCCGGTGATAGTCGGTGTGCAGTCCGCTGAACAGATGCAGCGCCGGAATGCCGGCCTCGAGAAATGCCACGTGGTCACTGCCCGCCACGGACTGGGCGGGAAACTGCGAAGTGACACCGATGGTGAAGCCGATGCCCTGAGCCATGAAGGGCCACTCGTAGGCGCTCTCCGAACCGAACACCTGCAGCGTACGCCCTTCCAGCCGGCCGACGCTGTCCATGTTCAGCATGGCGAACAGCGATTGCGTGGAATACGGCGCTGGCGGGTTGGCAACGAAGTGCCGCGAGCCCAGCAGCCCTGCTTCTTCGCCGGAGAAGGCGACGAACACAACAGGCCGGCGTGGCGTGAAGGCTTTCTGCAACTTGCGGGCCACGTCCAGCATGATGGCCACGCCGGAGGCATTGTCGTCGGCGCCGGCGAATACCGACACACTGCCGTCGGCGGCGGTCTCAACGCCCAGATGATCATAGTGAGCCCCGAGCACGATCGGAGAGTCCTGCAGCGCCGCATCGGTGCCAGGCAGCACACCGATGACATTGCTCAGCGTGACTGACTCGCCCGTGGGCAGTGTCTGTGTCCATGTGCTCAGATGAGAGCCTCCTGGCGCTTCCAGGCCCATGGCGGCGAACTGACCGGCAATATAGTCCGCCGCTCGAGCCAGCCCGTCGCTTCCCACGCCCCTGCCCTGCATCTGGGGATCGGTGAGTGCATCGACATGGGTCTGCAGACTGTCAGGCAGGTATTTGGGCGGCAGGTCTGCCAGCGGTGCACGCGGAGGCAGCAGGGCGAGAGCCACGCTCGCATCAAGGCCGGGCTTGCGCCACAACAGCGGCGAGTCGGGGCTTTCCCATTGCCCCTTCACGTCATTGGTGGGCTCGCTGCCCACAAAACTTAGATAGGAATACTTGCCGTAATGGGGCAGTTTCTCGGTGAGCCCGGGCATCGCGGCGGCGGAGTCGGCGTGAATCCAGCCCAGGGTAAGCTCGGGGTCATCCGGATGAATGGCGGTGAGGACCGTGCTGCGATTGGCATAGGGCAGTTCGCTGCCCATCAGGGTCAAGCCCGCGTCAGAGAAGCGCACGCCATAGTAACTGACTGCCTCTTCCACGATGCGCGACGCAGGATTCTCGCGCCCCATGATCCACACCGACTTGTCAGACGGCAGCAGCGTGAAGTCTTCCGCCATCACGATCTCGGCAGTGACGGACGGGTCGCTGCTGAAGAACTCGGCCATGGCGATCCACTGCTCGCGCTCCTGCTGCGGCACCACGAACACGATCTGCTGTGCGCCGAACATCTGGCGCAGCGTGGGCGGCAGCTCGGCCACATCGAGGCGGCGGAAGACGTCGAAGTACGGATCAACCACCACCGCCTGCAGGGCCGCGAAGCGAGGCACCTCGAAACTCGCCTCCGCACCTTCCAGCAGCACGTCGACCACCTGCGCGTCGGTCTCGCCTTCGTAAAAAAGAGCAACCGGCACCTTCAGTGCATAGGGTTCAGCACTCTGGGTTTGCCGCACAGTCAGCGTGGCATTGTCCTCCACACCCTGGTGCGCGACAGTGACGGCCAGCTCGGGGGCGCCGGTGCGCTCTACCCACTGCGCGAAGAAGCCGCTCAGATCCTTCCCGCTGTTGCGGGAGAAGATGGCTTCGATGTCAGCGAATGAGGTGCGCAGGAAGCGCCGCTCGGCGTACAGATCCTGCAGACTCTTGATGAACAGCGCATCGCCAAGCTCCAGGCGCAGCATGTGCCACAGCATCAGCGTCTTGCCATAGCCGATGGCCTGGGACGCCGCGGAGTTGCGCGAAGTGAACTGGCTCAGCGGAAAATCGGCAGCGTCGGTCACGAAGCTGCGATAGCGGCCGAGCATGTCCTTGCGATACTCGCCACCGGCCGCGTTCATTTCCTGGAACAGGTGGTCGGCCAGATAGGCGGTGAGCCCTTCGCTCCAGTTGCCAGTCTCGTAGTCCGGGTATACCGAGTTGCCCCACCAGTTATGCAGAATCTCATGGGGATAGGATGATTCCAGAATGAATGGGAAGCGAATGATCTGCTCGCCCAGCAAGGTGAACGAGGGCATCCCGTAGCCGGTTTCCCAGAAATTCTCGACCAGCGCGAATTTGCTGAAGGGGTAGGCGCCGAGCATCGGCTCGTAAAGTGCCAGATATCTTTCCGTGGCATCCAGATAGCGGGTGGCGAGATTGCCGTCGGGCGTGCGCAGATAGGCCAGCAGGTCCACGTCGCCGCTTTGAACAGTATAGGTGGTGAAATCGGCAGCGATCAGATAGACCTCTTCCATCGCCTGCTCGCTGCGCCAGAAGTTCGTGCGCTGCTCGGAGTCGCCCTGACTTACGGCTGTCCACTGCTGCGCGCTGCCACTGAATTCGACGCTCATGTCGAAGCTCATCAGCCCGGCCTGGAAGTCGGGCACCCACACACTGCTGTGGTCCAGATAGACGCCGCGCATGTCGATGATGCCGGTGGTGGAGGAAAAGCTCTGGGCGTATTCGGCGCTGAGCTGGCGCGCGTCGGTATTGATGGTGCCGGAGTAGCTCAGACTGATCTGCTCACTGCCGTCGGTGATGGTCAGACGGTAGGCGTTGCTGGGCGCTATCTCACGACCGGCATCGGCGTCACTCGGGGTCTGGCCATAAGGCAGCGCTTCGATGCTGAAATTGCTGCCTTCGAGTGCGTGCAGGCTCAGTGCCTGGTTGAGCCGGAATTCATGAGTGCGGGGACTATCTTCGGACACCGGCAATGTGAGCGTGTCCGTCACCGCGATGCTGCTGGCCGCGGGGTCCAGTGTCACTTCCAGGGAATGGTGCAGGGCGCTCTGCTGCGCCTGCGCTGCGCTGCCGAGCAGCAGGCTGAGCAACAGGGCAAGTATGTGGGTGCTGCGCGTCATGTTCATCTCCGTGTTTCAGGGAGCGGTTGGGGCTGTGGGATTCACCAGCGTTTACAGGAGCAGGCTGGCCCGCGAACAGTCGCTGACAGGCACTATTCGCTGGCACTCCCCAAGGCTCCGGGTCCCCTGCCCCGTTCAGCGGCATGAAAGACCCGCACCGAGTGAGCAAAAAGACCGTGGCTCTTTGCGATGCGAGGGCATCCGGGAGGGATGCGGGTCAGCCGCAGAACGGGGCAGGGGGCCCGGAGCCGTTCGAACCCGCGAATCTCCGCCTGGGAGAACTCGTTCGCGGGCAAGCCCGCTCCTGCAGTCTTTGTTTCTACAGGCCAAGCAACTCCCGCGCCCGCGCGTCATTCCAGTCCGCCATGTAGATCTGCGAGCTGCCATCCGGCGTGCGCGTGGTGCTCCAGGCCAGCTTGTCACCCTGAGGCGTGAATACCGGCAGGATGTCGGTGCCTTCGGTGTTTGTCACGCGCACAGGGTCCCGCAGGCCCATCGCATCCACCATGAACAGCTCGAAGTTGGCATGGCCCAGCACGTTGCTGGAATAGATGATGTAGTCGCCGCTCGGGTGGAAGTATGGGCCCCAGGACACCATCGCCGAATCGGTCAGCTGCCGCGCATTGCTGCCATCCACGTTCATGGTCCAGATTTCGGCACTGTTGCCGTCCGGGTTGAAGCGACGCCAGACAATCTGCTGGTCGTCGGCACTGAAGAACGGGCCACCGTCATAGCCGGGCGAGAAGGTCAGCTGCTCGATGTTGCTGCCGTCGGCATCCATGATGTACAGGTCCATGAAGTAGGACGCATCGTCCTCGAACAGGCGCTGCTCGGCCTGGCTCAGCGGCCGGCTGTAGGCTTCGCGGTTCGATGCAAAAAGAATCTTCGATCCATCGGAAGAATAGGATCCTTCTGCATCATAGCCACGGCTATTGGTGATGTTAACCAGATCGCCGCCATCGGCGTTGGCCACGTACATGTCATAGTGTTCGTCATAGTCCCAGGCGTAGCCACGCTGCACGGGGCTGGCCCGCATCTCCAGCTCGCGCTGCTGCTTGCCCAGAGCGTCCGGGTCCTCATGAGTGGAGGCAAACAGCACCTTGTCTTCGGTGGGGTGAATCCACGAGCAGGTAGTCAGGCCCGTGCCGGGGGACACGCGGGTCGTCGTGCCGGCCAGAATGTCGCGCACGAAGATCTGATAGAAGGGGTTCTCGCCCTCCAGCTCCGCCTGATAGATGATCCGCTTGCCGTCGGCGCTGAAATAGCCCTCACCGGAGCGCTTGCCCTCGGTGATCAGCTGATGGGTTTTGAGCAGCAGTTCGCTCTCGTACAGCGGGCCTTCGGCGGCGGCAGCGGCCGGAGGCGTGTAGGCGGCAGAGGCGCCCGTCGCGCCATCAGCGCCCGCGGCGGCCACGGCCTCGGTAGCCGGGGCTGGTTCTGTGGTCGCCACGGGAGCGGCTTCCGGGCTGCAGGCTGCCAGGAGCAGTGCTGCGGTGATGACCCCTGCTGTCTCGAATCGCATTGCCGTATTCCTCTGGAAAGTGAAGATCTGCTGGCAGTGTAGCAGGGCCTGCAAGAAGGCTTCAATCAAGAATAGTTCTCATTAATTCACCGCCATGAAAAAGGGGCCGGAACCCGCGGATTCCGACCCCCCATCTTGCAATCGCATCGACTCAGTTGCCGACCCTGTCCCACTGTGCCGCCGGTGCCGGGGCATCGCTGCCTACCGGCCGGAAGGCTTCGCTGTACAGAAAGAAATCTGTGAGCACGGCCCGCAGGTGGATCGAGGCATTCAGGTTGTCGACGACTTCCGAGCCCAGCTTGGGCTGCGCGAGCACGAAGCCCACCGCCGCGCTGGCCTTCTTCAAATCATCCAGAATGACCTGCTCGAACTCGTTGCTGGTGCCTGTCAATGTCTTGCTGACATTTTTCATGGCCTGCAGCATTTGTTCAAGCGTGGGGCGCGGATGCGGGCCAGGACCCGACTCATCCTGGGGCGGTCGTCCCTGCGCGGCATAGGCCAGCAGGAACTCGTAACCCGATTCAATCGTGTCGATATCGTCTTCCAGATTGTTCACGCTGATGCTTACTCCGGCTTCCACTTGTTGGCGTCATGGTTCTCTTTCATTTCTGCTTCGGAAATCCAGCCCGTAACCATGGAACGCGTATAGAAGCGCTTTTCCGGCCGAAGGGCAAAGTAGATATGAACAGCACTGAAAGCGACCAGACCCAGTGTGGCGATGCCGTGCAGCAGGAAGTAGATGCCCAGTGAGCCTTCATCCGTGACGCTGGGACGTTGCCACCAGGGCGAATTGATGTTCAGGAACAGGATGATGCCAGTCGCAGCCACCGCGATAACGAGCACGGTCATCGCCCAGTGCAGCCCTTTCTGTTCAAAGGAGTATTTGCCAGGCTTGATCGTCTCGTCAAAGGGCTCCTTGAAATCGGCTGGTCCGATCAACATGGACTTGAAGTCCTGCCAGAACATGGCGCGAATGATGTGGAACACACACACGAATGTCAGTACCAGTCCGGCGATCCAGTGAATGTTCAGCCAGGAAATGCGCAGACCAACGATTGGCGCAATGCCAGTGGCGATCAGTACCAGAACACTGCCGGCCATGATCCAGTGGAATGCACGGTCGATAGCGTCGTGACGGTTGATACGCTTGCCTTCAGAAGACGGGAGCGCTTTCTTTTTCGCCAACGCTGCCATGAAAATGGCGTGAGCAGCCAGCAGCACAAAGGCAGTGACAGAAACCACCCACAGCAGATCCCAGGACACGCCCAGAATCACTTCCTCTCCCCAAACGTCGTTCCGGTAACGAATAAGTTCCACAGTCCAAGTCCTCAATGTTTTTATCTATTGTTATTTTCCAAAAAAAGGCCCGCCGCTCGCGCTTGCCGGCAGCCTTGCGCGAAGCAAGGCTGCCAGGACGCGGGCGCAGGCCCGATTTGGATTACACGACGTGGCCGCGAACAGCCCTGTTCACAAGATTTTCCATCAAGGGCATCTTGAAATGGTTGAAGTTCAGCGGCTGAGCACCTTCTGTAGCCAGGCTCGCGACTTGATCAGCGGTTTCCTGATTGCGCGCCTTGCCTCGGATTGCAGACTCGATGCTGCTCAGTCTGCGCGGCGTGCACTGCACGGCACCTGCCACCAGACGTGCATCTTCGATCACGCCGTTGTTCATTCGCATGGCTGCAGCGATGCTGACCAGCGCGAAGTCCCAGACATTGCGGTCTGCCACTTTTTCGAAGTAGAACTCGGCATTTGCCCACTTGGCCGGGATGCGGACGGCGGTCAGGATGTCCCCTGCGCCGAGCACGGTCATGTGGGTGATGTCGAGGTTCGGACCGACGAAGAAGTCTTCGGCATCCACCACGCGCTCACCGGAGGCATTGCGGATGACCATCTGCGCTTCCAGAGCGACCAGGGCCGTGCCCGTGTCGCTTGGAGTCACGGCCACACAACGGCTGGTGTTGAACAGCGCGTGTTCGCGGTTCATGCCTTCCGGGGTGTCGGCGTAGCACAGGTTGCCGCCGGCGCGGTAGCAGTTCAGACCACGGCGGTAGTACCAGCAGCGCGCGTCCTGCGCGACGTTGCCAGCCAGGGTGCCCACGTTGCGGATCTGCGGGCTGGCCACACGGCCTGCGGCCTGTGCCAGAAGCGCATAGCGCTCGGTGATCAGCGGGTCGCGCGTGATTTCAGTCAGCGTAACCAGCGCACCAATTTCAATTCCATCAGCAGTTTCAGTGATACCGCGCATGGACTCGATCCCTTTCAGGTCGACGAGGACTTCCGGACGCTTCGCGCGATCCTTCAGCCATCCATAGGTATCCTGGCCACCGCCGAGCAGCCAGCCGCGCTCTGCGAGCTGACCGGCCAATCCTACTGCATCCTCTACCGAAACCGGCTGGTAGAGGCCAATCTCGGGCATTACGTCGTGTGATGACATAGCTAAAACCTCAGAATGTATTCGTTTTCAGGTCGCCAGTGTTGAAACTGTTCTGCGCGATATGGTTGACAATCATGTCGGGTGTCACAGGCGTGCGATTGAACAAATGTCCGCCAAGTGCATCGGAAATTGCGCTCATCAACGCTGCTGCGGCACAGCCCTGCGCAGGCTCGCCGATACCACGAGAACCCACCGGGCTCTGCGGATCAGGCATGTCTGTCCCTGCTGTCTTCATGTGCAAGGGCACATCGAGGTATGTCGGTAGCTTGCCCTGATAGAGGCCCACGTTGGCCGGCAGACCGTTCTGTGGGTCATACACATGGCGCTCATACGCCGCCATGCCGAAGCCCCACACCCCACCGCCGTTCATGGCCTGACGCAGGCCCATCGGGTGAATGACCGTGCCACATTCGGCAACGCCGGAGTAGTCCAGAATGTCGAACTTGCCGGTTTCGGTGTCCAGCTCGATCTCGATCATGGCGATTGCAAAGCCTGGCGCTGTGCCGGACTTGGGCAATGTATCCTTGGCCACACCGATCAGACCCGTTCCCTGCATTGCCTGCACGGAACGCTGCGTGGTGCGGTGGATGTCTTCCGGATAGGTCATGCCGCTCAACTCGCCGCCCAGCTCGATGGCCTTCTGTGCCGCTTCGCCGTAGCTCATGCCCTTGCTGCTGTCGCTGGTCAGGAACACGCGCTCGCCGCCGATGCTGTAGTCTTCCACTGCGCCGCCGAACTGCGCTGCCGCAATGGTCTTCAGCTTGCGGATGGCATCCAGTGCCGCCACGTGGCTGGAACGGGTTTCAGTGAAAATGGTGTTGCTGCCGCCCTGATAGGTGCTGTGCGGCAGATGCAGGTCGCTGTTGCCGTGCACGACCACGCAGTTTTCCCAGCTGCACTGCAGTGCTTCGGCCGCAGCACGCAGGACGCCCGCGTAAGAGTAGGTTCCCAGGTTGCCAACACCGGTGTGCAGATAGATCTTGCCATCGGGAGCAATGCGCAGCAGGCCGTCGTAGCCGCTGGCGCCTGCAGAGTGGTAACCCTCGCCTACGCCAATGCCGCGTACTTTGGTAGCGCTGATCTGACGGGGCAGAGTCTTCTTCTGCTCCCAGCCAAACAGGGTTGCCACTTGCTCGATCGCCTGCGGGTAATAGGAGCTGGAGAGCACGCCCTGACGTGAGCCAACCTTCGCATCCATGCCAGGGGCATTCACGCGACGGAATTCCACCAGGTCAATGCCTGCCTGACGGGCCGCCTTGTCCATCATGGGTGACAGGACTGCTGCCATTTCGTTCTGGCCTGGGCCGCGCTGTGCACCACGGGGGGCAGTGTTGGTGTACAGAGACATGCCACGGAAACGCATGGCTTCCGGCTGATACATGATGGAGATATGCTCAGCCGCTGAGCCGCCGCTGGCGCCCCCGCCTGCACCGGCATCACCAACAATTGCGACATCAACCGCGCCTACGCGACCATTGTCACGCAGACCGATCTTGATCCAGCCCTGCATGCCTGAACGCGCCGAACCGATGTAAAACTCTTCGGGACGAGTGATGCGCAGCTGCAGCGGACGGTTCAGTTTGCGGGCAAAACGCCCTGTGACTGCCATTGTCGGGTACGGGAAAATCTTGGAACCGAAACCGCCACCGGTATTCTCGTTGATGAACACCAGATTGGCTGGATCGATTTCCAGCATTGCAGACAGCGCGTCGTGACCGACGGTGTGGCTCTGCAGAGAACCATGGAAATAGCACTTGCCGTTTTCCCAGTACGCCATGCCGGTACGGGGCTCCAGGGAATGGTGCGGGTAGCCGATGGTCACGAAGGGCTCTTCCAGAATGGTGGAGCACTGCGCGAAATTGGCATCAACATCACCGTACATCCACTCTTCAGGGAACGAAGCGCCGGTCGGGAAACGGCCGGCGCGGAAGGACGCGACCTGATCCGATGTCCACTTGATCTGGCCGACGCCGGTGCCAGACGCCGTAGTGCCGGCAGCAGCTTCACCAGTACGGATCAGCGAGTTGCCCATGGGGTAAGGGTCCGGGCCACCTTCAACCAGGGTGTCCAGCGGGTCGACCACGAATGGACGACGCTCGTACTCAACGACGATGCGCTCGATGGCAGCTTCCGCCAGTTCTTCGCTTTCCGCAGCAACGGCCAGAATGGGCTGACCAATGTAGGTTATGAACTCCTTGGCCAGCGCCGGATTGGCGGGCGGCTTGGACTCGGGCAGGTCATCAGCTGTGAAGATGCCGAGCACGCCTGGCATCGCCAGCGCTTCAGAGGCATCAATGCTGACCACGCGGCCGGCCGGAATCGGACTGGTCAGCAGACGGGCAAACACGAGGCCGTCGCGGCGGAAGTCTTCAGCGTAACGGGCAGCGCCAGTGACTTTGCCTTCGATATCGGGAGGAGTGAAATCTTTACCAATGTGCATATAGGTCATGACAGTTGCCCCGAGGCGCGCATTACGCCATTCAGATAGTGATCATAAGCCCCGCAGCGGCAGAGGTTGCCAGACAAGGCGTTACGGGCTTCTTCACGCGTAGGCCGGGGGTTGGACTTGAGAAGCGCCACCGCAGACATGATCTGCCCGGAGGTACAGAAACCGCACTGCGGACTCAGCTCCTGGATGAAGGCGGCCTGTATCGGGTGCAGCGTGCCGTCGGCAGCGCGCAGACCTTCCACGGTCAGGATTGCCTTGTTCTTCACTTCATGGGTCAGTGTGGAACAGGAGTAGATGTTCACATCATCGGCAAGCACTGTGCAGGAGCCACACTCGCCGCGGTTGCAGCCAAGCTTGGCGCCGGTCAGACCCAGCTTGTAGCGCAATGTGTGAGCAAGGGTTTCCTGAGGAGCAACGTCTACACGGCGCGTCTGGCCGTTCACGCTGATGGTCAGGAGCCGCTCGACAGCGCCGGCAGGCCGGCTCTGTCCTGATGCGGTATACCAGAGTGAGGTGGAAGCCGCGGCCACGCCGGAGGCAATGACCCCCTTGATAAATCGTCGTCGAGTTAGTTTTGGATTCACAGGCTGACTTAGCCTCCCTAAACAGGTGGTATAGAGGGAACTGCATTTGATAAGGACGACAAGGGTAATCCACGAGCGTCCTTTTATCAAGCTGTAAACCCGCCCGCAAAACTCGCCTTTAAAACCACTCGCTGCATGGCTGAAGCCCACGTAACAGGCGGTTTCCAGCCCTTTTCAGCGGCTTGACTTATTCTTTTTGAGTGGTATTGTGGCCGGCCCCTGTGGGATAACCATCCCGGGCTTCGTGCGCCCGGAGTTTTTTGAACAGCAGCGTCATTCAACCACGCTGCATCAGGGGAACTCGACAAATTCGCCTGTAACCGCGTCAGATCACTCTCACACTCGAGCAGATTTCCGACCACGAGGCTCCGGCAATTCGTGATCGCTCTTTTGACGGCGCCACAGACGAATCGTAAACGACATTCGGACAGATGAGACCTTTAGAGCTATGAGCATCAAAGCCCACTCCCCCTTCAAGTTCGGCTACCCGGAGAAAACCGGCCTGTATGATCCGAGTAATGAAAAGGATTCCTGCGGCGTAGGTTTCGTGGCCGACATCAAGGGTCGCCCCTGCCACCAGATCATGCTGGACGCGTATCATCTGAACTCCCGCATGGAGCACCGCGGTGGCTGTGGCTTCGAAGCCAATACCGGCGATGGCGCCGGCATCCTGATGGCGCTTCCGCACACCTTCTTTGCGCGCATTGCCCGCGAAGAGCTCGGCATAATCCTGCCAGAGGCAGGCAAATATGCCGTTGGCAATATCTTCCTGCCGCAAATTCTGGCCGAGCGCACGAAGTGCATCGATACCATCAATGCCATGATCGCGGAAGAAGGACAGACCCTGCTGGGCTGGAGAGACGTGCCGGTAGACCCGATTGGCGCCGATGTCGGCCCTGCGGCCCGCACGGCGCAGCCCCATATCACGCAGCTTTACATTGCCGCTGAAGCCGGGCTGAGCCGCGAAGATTTCGAGCGTCGTTTATACGTTATCCGCAAGCGCTTTACGCACAAGCTGCGCGGCGATGCGTCGCTGACAGAAGCAAAAATGCTCTATGCGTGCAGCCTGTCCACCAAAGTCATCGTCTATAAAGGCATGCTGACTCCCGGCCAGCTCTTCCCGTTCTATCAGGATCTGACCAACCCGGAATGTGAAACGCATCTGGCCATGGTGCATTCGCGCTTCAGCACCAACACCTTCCCGTCCTGGGACCGCGCCCAGCCGAATCGTTTCATGAGCCACAATGGCGAAATCAACACCCTGCGCGGCAACGTCAACCAGATGGTGGCGCGCGAAGGCACCGTGAAGAGCGATCTGTTCGGCAAGAACATGCACGAGCTGTTCCCGGTGATCGATGCCGACTGCTCTGACTCCGGCTCCTTCGACGCGGTGCTCGAGTTCATGCTGCTGTCCGGCCGCTCGCTCCAGGAGGCCGTGATGATGATGATCCCGGAAGCCTGGCAGTCCGACGTCAACATGCCCCGCGGCAAGAAAGACTTCTACGAATACCACTCCGCGCTGATGGAACCCTGGGACGGCCCCGCCTCCATCGTGTTCTCGGACGGTCATTACATCGGCGCCGTGCTCGACCGCAACGGCCTGCGCCCCAGCCGCTACTACGTCACCCACGACGACAAGGTCATCATGGCCTCGGAAGTGGGCGTGGTGCACGTTGCCCCCGAGCGCGTGAAGCTCAAGGGCCGTCTGCAGCCGGGCCGCATGTTCCTGCTGGATTTCGAACAGGGCCGCCTGATTCCCGACGAAGAGCTGAAGCAGGACATCGCCAGCCGCCGTCCCTATGGCGAGTGGCTCGCCAATCAGAAAGTGACGCTGGACGACATCTCCACAGAGACTGCCGCTCACTCGCTTGATTCCGAGAACGTGCTGCAACGCATGCAGGCCTTCGGCTACACCACTGAAACCATGCAGTTCATGTTGCTGCCGCTGGTCGCCGAGATGCGCGACCCGCTCGGTTCCATGGGCAATGACTCCGCGCTGGCCTGTCTGTCTGACAAGTCGCGCATGATCTATGACTACTTCAAGCAGCTGTTTGCGCAGATCACCAACCCGCCGATTGACTCGATCCGCGAGGAAGTAGTCATGTCGCTGGAGTGCTTCATCGGGCCGGAAGGCAATCTGCTGGAAACCACCGAGGCCCAGGCGCACCGTCTCAGCCTGGAGCATCCGATCCTGTCGAACAAGCAACTCAGCAATCTGCGCGACATGCACCATCGCGGGATGCGCTCCAAGTTGATTGACATCACCTATGACAGCACGGACGCCAACGGCTTCCACAATGCACTGGACCGCATCTGTGCCGAGGCCAGTGCCGCCATTGGCGAGGGTTATGCCTTCGTGATCCTGTCTGACCGCGCCATCAACGCCACGCGCATCCCGCTGAGCGCCCTGATTGCCTGTGGCGCCGTGCATCACCACCTGATTGCCTCACACAAGCGTTCGCTGATCGGCGTGATCGTCGAGACCGGCGAAGCCCGCGAAGTGCACCACCACTGCCTGCTGACCGGTTACGGTGCAGACGCGATCAACCCCTACCTGGCCTTCGAGGCCCTGTGGCAGGCGCGCAATGACGGCCTGCTGGGCACCAAGTTCGACACTGAGGACAGCCTGGTCTATGCCTACAAGAAGGCGGTCGGCAAAGGCATGCTCAAGGTCATGGCCAAGATGGGCATCTCCACACTGCAGTCCTACAAGGGCGCGCAGATCTTCGAGGCCGTTGGTCTGGCTCAGGACATCATCAGCCGCTGCTTCGTGGGCACCGCGAGCCGCGTGCAGGGCGTCAACTTCACTACCCTGATCGAAGAAACCGAACGTCGTCACCGCGTGGGCTTCCCTTCGCTGGACGTGAACCGGCTGCCAGTACTCACCAACCCGGGCGACTTCCATTGGCGCAGCGGCGGTGACGGCCACATGTGGGATCCGACCAGCATCGCGAACCTGCAGGTTGCCGCACGCAACAACAGCACTGAGGCCTATGCGGCCTTTGCGAAGCACACCAATGAGCAGACCACCCGCAACTGCACGCTGCGTGGCCTGCTGAAGTTCCGCATGGGCGTGCATGCGCCGGTTGCCATCGACGAGGTGGAATCCGCGGCCGAAATCGTCAAGCGCTTCGCGACGGGCGCGATGTCTCTGGGCTCCATCTCCACCGAGACCCACGAGTCTCTGGCGATCGCCATGAACCGCATTGGCGGCAAGTCCAACACAGGGGAAGGCGGCGAAGACTCCATCCGCTTCCAGCCCATGGCCAACGGTGATTCCAAGCGCTCTGCCATCAAGCAAGTGGCGTCCGGCCGTTTCGGGGTGACCATCTGGTACCTGAGCAATGCGGACGAACTGCAGATCAAGATTGCCCAGGGCGCCAAGCCCGGCGAAGGCGGCGAGCTGCCTGGCGGCAAGGTGGACGAGTACATCGCGAAGATTCGTCACTCCACGCCCGGAGTGGGCCTCATCAGCCCGCCCCCGCACCACGACATCTATTCGATCGAGGATATCGCCCAGCTGATCCACGACCTCAAGAATGCCAACCGCAAGGCGCGCATCAGCGTGAAGCTCGTGTCCGAGATCGGCGTGGGCACGATAGCGGCTGGCGTGACCAAGGCCAAGACCGATCACCTGGTGATTGCGGGCCACGACGGCGGCACTGGTGCCTCGCCGCTGACCTCCATCAAGCACGCCGGTCTGCCCTGGGAGCTCGGTCTGGCCGAAACCCACCAGACGCTGGTGATGAACAACCTGCGTTCACGGGTGGTGCTGCAGACAGACGGTCAGCTGAAGACCGGCCGCGACGTGGCCATCGCCGCCCTGCTGGGTGCCGAGGAATTCGGCTTCGCCACTGCGCCGCTGATTACCCTGGGCTGCATCATGATGCGCAAATGCCATCTGAACACCTGCCCCGTCGGCATCGCGACCCAGGACCCGGAGTTGCGCAAGAAGTTTGCCGGCAAGCCCGAGCACGTTGTGAACTACCTGTTCATGGTGGCCGAAGAGATGCGCCAGATCATGGCCGCCCTGGGCGTGCGCAAGGTGACCGACATGGTCGGCCGTGTGGACCTGCTGGAAACCGACAAGGCCATTACGCACTGGAAGGCCAGCGGCCTCGACCTGAGTGCCATCCTGGCGCCCGCGAAGATCATCTTCGAAGGCACCCAGGTGTACCAGACCATCACCCAGGACCACGGCCTCGAAAAGGCACTGGACAACCAGATCATCGAGCTGGCGAAGGACGCCATCGAGACCGGCCGCAAAGTGCACATCAACCTGCCGGTGCTGAACATCAACCGCGTCGTGGGCACCATGCTGTCCAACGAAGTGGCCAAGCGCTGGAAGGAAGAGATGCTTCCGGAAGACACCATCAACATCAAACTGACCGGCTCTGCCGGACAGAGCCTGGGCGCATGGCTGGCCAAAGGCATCACGATTGCGGTGGAAGGCGACGCCAACGACTACGTCGGCAAGGGCCTGTCCGGCGGCAAGATCATTCTCTACCCGCCGAAGAACAGCACGTTCAAGGCCGAAGAGAACATCATCGCCGGCAACGTCAACCTTTACGGCGCCACCAGCGGTGAGGCCTATATCCGCGGCATCGCCGCCGAACGCTTCGCCGTGCGCAACAGCGGCGCAACGGCAGTCGTGGAAGGTATCGGCGATCACGGTTGCGAGTACATGACCGGGGGCCGCGTGGTCATCCTGGGCAAGACCGGCCGCAACTTCGGCGCAGGCATGAGCGGCGGGGTCGCCTATGTCTGGGACAAGGACAAGGATCTGGCGAAGCAGTGCAACACCGAGACCTTCGAGCTGGAAGCGGTGAGCGACGCGGCAGACATTGCCGAGCTGAAAACCCTGATCAGCAGACACCTTGAATACACGGAATCAACTGTCGCTGCGCATATCCTGGCGAACTGGGGCTCGGCGCTGGCGCAATTCGTCAAGGTGATGCCGACCGACTACAAGCGAGTGCTGAATGAGCGCGCCAAGAGAATTCACGCGCAGGCAGTCGCCGTCTGAGCCAGTCCCCGCGAGGGGGCTGCACGGACACTACACAGACAAATTTGATTAACTGGATCTACTGATGGGCAAACCTACTGGCTTCAAAGAATTCGATCGTCGTGCTGAACCCTATCGCGCACCCGGGGCGCGCCTGCTCGACTACAAGGAAATCTACACGTCCCATGACGACAAGCACCTGGCAACCCAGGGCGCGCGTTGCATGGACTGCGGCGTGCCCTTCTGTCAGTCCGATCATGGCTGCCCCGTCTACAACCTGATCCCCGAGTGGAATGATCTGGTATACCACGGCCGCTGGCGCGAGGCGCTCGACCGTCTGCACAAGACCAACAATTTCCCGGAGTTCACCGGCCGCGTCTGCCCGGCACCCTGCGAAGGCGCCTGCGTGCTCGGCATCAACGAGCCTGCGGTCACCATCAAGAACATCGAAAATGCCATCATCGACAAGGGCTTCGAGAACGGCTGGGTGCAGCCCAATCCGCCCGCGTTCCGCACCGGCAGAAAAGTGGCCGTTGTCGGTTCCGGCCCTGCGGGACTGGCAGCCGCCGCCCAGCTGAACCAGGCAGGTCATAGCGTCACCGTGTACGAGCGTGAAGACCGCATTGGCGGCCTGCTGATGTACGGCATTCCCAACATGAAACTGGAGAAGGATGTCGTGGAGCGCCGCGTCAACCTGCTCAGGGCGGAAGG
The DNA here is from genome assembly GCA_903889815.1 of uncultured Gammaproteobacteria bacterium. Classification (GTDB taxonomy): domain Bacteria; phylum Pseudomonadota; class Gammaproteobacteria; order Pseudomonadales; family Pseudohongiellaceae; genus UBA5078. The sequence continues at coordinate 839 of CAISYX010000420.1, read as the reverse complement.
CGTGGAATTCATCACCAATGCCGACATCGGCGGCAGCGGCCCCAATGCCATCGCTTCCGAAACACTGCTTGCCCAGGTCGACGCTCTGTGTCTGGCCACCGGTGCCACCAAGGCCCGTGACCTGAACATCCCCGGCCGGGCCGGCGACGACATCTACATGGCCATGAAATTCCTGACTGCCAACACTCGCAGCCTGCTGGATTCCGAGCTGCAGGACGGCCACTACATCAGCGCGAAGGGCAAGAACGTGATTGTGATCGGCGGCGGCGACACCGGCACCGACTGCATCGCCACGTCCCTGCGGCACGGCTGCAAGTCGCTGGTCAACTTCGAGATCATGGCGCGTCCGCCCGCCACCCGTGCAGGCGACAACCCCTGGCCACTGTGGCCGAAGATCTACCGCGAAGACTACGGTCATACCGAAGCTCAGCACAGCTTTGGCGCCGACCCCCGCGCCTACTCGATCTCCGGCAAGGAATTCGTGCGTGATGCGCACGGCAAGCTGCTGGGCGTCAACACAGTGGAAGTGGACAGCAAGTTCCAGGAAGTGCCAGGCACGCTGAAGTTCTGGGAGGCCGATCTGATTCTGCTGTCCATGGGCTTCCTCGGGCCGGAAGACTATGTGGCGAAGCCACTGGCGCTGGAACTGGACCCCCGTTCCAACTACAAGGCTGCCTACAAGTCTTTCGTCACCAGCAACCCCAAAGTGTTTGCGGCGGGCGACTGCCGTCGTGGCCAGTCACTGGTGGTGCGTGCAATTGACGAAGGCCGCCTGGTGGCGGACGCGATCGACAAGTACCTCTCTGCCTGACAGTGGGCTGTGGGAGCGGGCTTGCTGT
>CAISYX010000419.1 GCA_903889815.1 uncultured Gammaproteobacteria bacterium | reverse complement strand
ATCCTGCTCCCAAAGCAGGCGCGCTACCAGACTGCGCTATACCCCGATGCCCTGCAGTGAATGCAGGGTCGGCATGATACTCACGGCCTCCGGGACAGTCAATCTCTAAGTGCAACTAAAGTCCTCATAAACAGTGGGTTGCTGCACAACGCGGGCGCTCGACTCTCACCTCTCGATACGCCAGCTGCTGCCACCCGCAGTGTCTTCGACGACGACTTTCATGTCGGCAAGCTTGTCGCGAATCTCGTCCGCCAATGCCCAGTTCTTGCTCGCACGGGCTTCCCTGCGCTGCGCAATCAAAGAGTCAACTGCAGAGGCATCGACGGCAACTTTGCCTTGCGTCTGCAAGAATGCATCGGGCGAGCTCTGCAGGATTCCGAGCACGCGGCCCAGGCGCACAAGGACGCCCGCAAGCTGCGCAGCCTTGTGCGGTTCTGTCTCGCGATGGCGATTGATGTCACGTGCCAGATCAAACATGAGGCCTAGAGCAACAGGCGTATTGAAATCGTCATCCATGGCAGTGCAGAAAGACTTTTCGTAACTGCTGTTCACCAGTTCACGCGCACTTCGCACATCCAGACCTCGCAACGAAGTATAAAATCGCTCCAGTGCGCCTGCCGCCTGTAGCAGACTCTGCTCCGAATAATTGATGGGGCTGCGATACTGACTGGAAATCAGCAAGTAGCGCACAACTTCAGGACTGTACTGCCGCAGCACCTCGCGCACAGTGAAAAAATTGCCGAGGGACTTCGACATTTTTTCATTGTCCACACGCACTGCGCCGTTATGCATCCAGACTTTTGCAAACTGCTTGCCAGTGACTGCCTCGGATTGAGCAATCTCATTCTCGTGATGGGGAAACATCAGGTCAGAGCCTCCGCCATGGATATCGAAGGAATCCCCCAGGCAGCACGTTGACATGGCCGAGCATTCAATATGCCAGCCGGGCCGACCGTAGCCCCACGGAGAGTCCCAGCCTACTTCGTCATCGCCAGCCGATTTCCACAATGCAAAGTCGCGAGGGTCACGCTTCAGCTCACCAATCTCAATGCGGGCACCGGCCAGCAATTCTTCAGGATTCTTGTTGGAAAGCCGCCCATACGTGGCGAATTGCGCGACAGAGTAGTACACATCGCCATTGGCCACACGATACGCATACTCGCCTTCAATCAGTCGCTTGATCAGCGCTATGATTTCTTCGATATGGCCCGTCGCTCGTGGTTCTTTGTCTGGCCGAAGCACGAACAGCGCTTCTTCATCTTCACGCATGGCAACAATGAAGCGTTCTGTGAGTTCAGAGAACAATTCACCGTTCTCTTTCGCGCGCCTCAGTATCTTGTCATCAATGTCCGTGATGTTGCGTATGTAGGTGACCTGATAGCCGCGATGCCGCAGGTATCGCACCACTACGTCGAAAGCAACAAACATCCGCGCATGCCCAACGTGGCAATAGTCGTAGGTTGTCACGCCGCAGACATACATCTTCACTTTGCCACTTTCCAGCGGCACGAATTCTTCTTTGGTTCTGGTCAGCGTGTTGTAGATCTGCAGCACTTTGTTTACTCAACTGGAAATTTTGGCCCAGGAATCCCGCAGGGTCACTGTGCGATTGAAGACCATTCTGTCGGCCGTTGAATCCAGGCGATCGACGCAGAAATAGCCTTCTCGTTCAAACTGGAAACTGGCTTCCGGCAAGGCGGTGCGCAGACTCGGTTCGGCCTTGCATCCAGTCATGACAAGCAGTGAATCCGGGTTCAGACATTCCTTGTAGTCGCCGCCATTTTTGTCATCCGGATTTTCCTTACTGAACAGGCGGTCATAAATTCGCACTTCCACATCCAGCGCTTCGCCCGCAGGCACCCAATGAATCACGCCCGCCACTTTGCGCCCCTGAGGATTGACACCCAGCGTGGCGTTGTCATAACTGCAGATCAGCTCAACCGGCTGACCTGAGGCATCCTTGACAATTTCCTCACAGCGAATGACGTAAGCACCACGCAGGCGTACTTCTGCGCCAGGACTCAGACGTTTGTACTGAGGCGGGGGCACTTCCTCGAAGTCGGCTGCATCGATGAAAAGCTCGCGGCCGAATGGCAGCTCGCGCGCACCCATCGATGTCTCTTTTGGATGACACGGCAGAATGAGGGTCTCGGACGCGCCCTGCGGATAATTGCGCAGCGTCACTTTCAACGGGCGCAAGACACACATTGCGCGGGGCGAACTTCTGTCGAGGTCCTCGCGTATGCTGTGCTCGAGCATGCCTACATCCACAACGCTTTCGCTGCGACTGATTCCCACCCGCTCACAAAAATTGCGGATGGATGCCGGGGTATAGCCGCGGCGACGCAATCCGGACAACGTCGGCATCCGTGGGTCATCCCAGCCATTCACAAAACCCTGTATCACCAACTCCTTGAGCTTGCGCTTGCTCATCACGGTGTAGTTTATGTTCAGCCTTGCAAATTCGATCTGCCGAGGCAGTACATATTCCGCCTCAGTAGTCACGCCATCGCTTGCCGCATGCAGGCTGGACTTGTCCAGATTCTGCAGAATCCAGTCATAGAGAGGCCTGTGGTCCTCGAACTCAAGTGTGCAAAGGGAATGCGTAATGCATTCGATGGCATCGGAAATGCAATGGGCATAGTCATACATCGGATAGATCGGCCACTGTGCGCCAGTCTGATGATGTTCGACATGGCGAATCCGGTAGATCACCGGATCGCGCATGTTGATGTTGGGCGATGCCATGTCGATTCTTGCCCGCAAGCTGTGGGTGCCATCGGAGAACTCACCGGCACGCATGCGGATGAACAAATCCAGATTCTCTTTGATACTGCGGTTCCGGTAGGGACTTTCCCGGCCAGGACTCGTAAGATTGCCGCGGTATTCGCGAGCCTGTTCCGGCGTCAGACTGCAGACATAAGCCTTGCCGGCACGGATCAATTGCAGCGCAAATTCGAACAGCGCTTCGAAATACGACGAGGCATAACGAATCTCCCCGCTCCAGGAAAAGCCGAGCCATTGAATGTCTGCCATGATGGAGTTGATGAACTCCTGACTTTCCTTCTCTGGATTGGTGTCATCAAAGCGCAGATTGCAGCGACCATCGTTCGCTTGTGCTGTGCCGAAATTCAGACAGATTGACTTGGCATGACCGATATGGAGAAAGCCATTGGGCTCTGGTGGGAAGCGCGTCTGCACTCGCCCTGCGTGCTTGCCGCTGTGCAGGTCTTGCTCAATGATGTGGCGGATGAAGTTGGAAGTCACCGGCGTTGCTACGCCTGCAGAGCCAGAGTTTCCGGAATTGTCTGAAGCATTCATGTCGTGGTTTCTGCTTTCTCACAAGTTGCAAAGCACGTATTATAACCTCTCAACGTGTTTCTCATAAGAGGCGAAAACCTCTTTAAACCTCAAGGTTGTCCGTAATGATTGTCTTCAAAACGAACTATGGTGACATCACCATCGAGCTTGACTTCGACAAGTCCCCGATTTCTTCCGCCAATTTTCTCGAATACGCCAAGAGCGGATTTTATGACGATACAATCTTTCATCGCGTCATCGACAACTTCATGATCCAGGGCGGTGGCTTCGAATCAGGGCTGCTCCAGAAGCCCAACGGTAATCCGATTGTCAACGAGGCCGACAATGGCCTGACCAATGCGGTCGGCACACTGGCGATGGCGAGGACATCTGACCCGCACTCTGCCACATCGCAATTCTTCATCAACGTCAGCAACAATACTTTTCTGAATCACAAGAACAAGACATCACAGGGCTGGGGCTATGCAGTCTTCGGCAAGGTGAGTGCTGGCATGGACGTGGTCAACAAGATCAAGCAGTGCCGCACAAGCTCGAAGTCCGGACATCAGGATGTGCCTGTCGATGAGATCACCATCACAGCAACCGTGATCACCGATCCGGCCAAGTCATCAGAGGCCGCAGCGACCAGCAAAGACTGAAGATGCCCAGCGCCGGAAAGACACTGTTCACCTCCGATATTCATCTGGATTCCGAGAATTCAGTCATCACTCATTCCTTTCTGGACTTTCTGGAGAACCGGGCGGAAGGCGCTGAAGCGCTGTATGTACTGGGCGATCTCTTCGAAGTCTGGGTGGGCGACGATGACAGCAGCGTATTGAATTCACGAGTCGCCAAAGCCTTCGCGACGCTGGCGGACAGCGGCACCTCCGTTTACCTGATGCATGGCAATCGCGATTTTCTGCTGGGCAGTGCCTATGCGCAGCGGTGCCATGCCACCCTGTTGAAAGAACCCACCATCGTTGAATGTCACGGACGAAGAATGGCTCTCATTCACGGTGACAGTCTCTGCACGCGCGATGTTGACTACATGAAATTCCGCAAGATGGTGCGCTCGGAACGCTGGCAGGCTGAGTTTCTCGAAAAGTCACTCGTCGAGCGACACATGATTGCGCAGCAGGCGCGCATGCAAAGCAAGACCCAAAGCAGCCACAAACCCTCGGACATCATGGATGTCACCCCGCTGGAAGTACTGAATCTGCTGCAGGAACTGCAGGTAAACTGTCTGGTACACGGCCACACGCACAGACCCGCGGTACACACCATTCGGCTGCAGGTACCTGTCGATGACAAGCTCGAAGCACAGCGCATCGTGCTGGGTAGCTGGGACACCAAGGGCTGGGCGCTTGAACTTGGCGATGACGGCTTCGACCTCAAGTATTTCCCGCACACAGCAATGTGATTCGATTGCTCAGTCAGGCCAGGCTGTCCACCTGGTGAAAATAGCGCGCGAAGTGTGCTTCGCAAAGCACCAGCAGTTCATGATCTGCCATGTTTGCCAGCGCTGCCAGACTCGTGTCTTGGTGTGCCTTGAGAATGGAGAAACCAGATGCCTCCATCTCCAGCGCACCGAGCGGTGCCTTCTGCAAAAGACTGTGCAACCAGCAATAGGGTGACAAGGCAGGATTCATCGGAATTTTTCGTTCCTGAAGAGTGGATTCCAGTGCTGCGGCAGAATGAATGTGAAACCTGTTCTTCAGTATCTGCTCGGTCAGGGCTTCAATTCTGCGCAGCACCGCTTCCTTCTCGACATCGGCATAGGAATTCCAGCGAATGACTTCAAAAGCATAGCGTTTGCAACCTCGACATATCGCATCACCAACGGAGGTTGTTGAGCAAATGCCGATGCAGGGTGTTCTGGTGGGGCTGGTCTTCAACTGGAGTTCCCGTGCCATATGGCCTAAACTTGGACCCCGATTTTACCAGCTAATCGAAGCTCATCGACAAGGGGAATATTGTGTTAGAAGCGTACCGTAAACATGTCGCCGAACGTGCCGAGCAGGGAATTGTTCCGAAACCACTGGATGCCGAACAAGTGGCCGCACTGGTCGAATTGTTGAAGAATCCTCCCAAAGGGGAAGAAGCCTTCATCCTTGATCTGATTTCCGATCGCGTGCCCGCGGGTGTGGACGAAGCGGCCTATGTCAAGGCAGGATTTCTGACCGCGCTCGCCAATGGCAGTGCCACCTCCCCCATCATTGACAAGGCACTTGCCGTGCGACTGCTCGGCACCATGCTCGGGGGCTACAACATCGTGACCCTGGTGAAACTTCTGGACGATTCAACGCTGGCCCCGCTGGCCGCGAAGGAATTGTCCCACACGCTGCTGATGTTCGATGCTTTCCACGATGTGGAAGAACGGGCCAAGGCAGGCAATGTGCATGCAAAAGCACTTCTGCAATCCTGGGCCGATGCCGAGTGGTTCACCAACAAGCCCGAGCTGCCGAAAGTATTGACGGTAAGCGTCTACAAGGTGCCCGGCGAAACCAATACCGACGACCTGTCTCCAGCTCAGGATGCGTGGTCACGCCCGGACATCCCTCTGCACGCGCTGGCCATGTACAAGATGGCGCGCGAAGGCGTCACCAACGCGGCCGCACAGATTGCCGAATTGAAGAAAAAAGGCTTCCCTGTTGCACTGATCGGTGACGTCCTTGGCACCGGTTCTTCACGTAAATCCGCCACCAACTCCGTGCTGTGGAATATCGGCAACGACATTCCCCACATTCCCAACAAGCGCGATGGTGGCGTGTGCATCGGCAGCAAGATTGCCCCGATCT
>CAISYX010000418.1 GCA_903889815.1 uncultured Gammaproteobacteria bacterium | reverse complement strand
GCCATTGATCTTCACGCGACCCTGCTTGATCCATTCTTCCAGCTCACGACGTGAACCGAAGCCGGCACGCGCCAGCACTTTCTGCAGCTTTTCGTTCATGATGTCTCCCGACATGCAAAGGGCCGGCGTCGCGTGTGCCACGCCAGCAGGTTGAATCAGACTTGCTCTTCTGCATCCGGAGAATCGTCGCGACGACGAGACTCCTTTTCTTCATCGCGGGCACCGAACTGACCAATACCAAGAATTTCGTCCAGCGGACGCTTCGCCAGCGCAATGGCCTCTTCTTCGTCGAGAAAGCCTTCTCCGGAATCCAGATCATCACTGTCGTCAGCGTCGAGGTCTTCGACATCATCTTCCAGGGGGATTGGAGGCAGGTCCAGCACGCGCATCCCAGCCAGATCATCGTCCTCCAGCGCCAGTTCCGGATTCAACTTGTCCAGATCGCGGATCTCTGACAGTGGCGGCAGCTCTTGCAGACTCTTCAGATTGAAGTAGTCAAGAAACTGCCGGGTCGTTGCAAACATGGCGGGGCGACCTGGCACGTCACGGTGACCTACTACCCGGATCCACTCGCGGTCCAGCAGGGTACGGATGATGGTGGAGCTGACGCTGACGCCACGGATCTCTTCTATATCGCCCCGGGTAATCGGCTGCCTGTAGGCCACCAGTGCGAGGGTCTCAAGAAGGGCGCGGGTGTAGCGTTGCGGCTTCTCTTCCCATAGGCGCGACACCCAGGGGCTCAGCGCCTGACGCACCTGAAAGCGAAATCCTGATGCCACTTCCTTCAGCTCGAATCCACGGCCTGCGCAGTCAGCAGCTACCTGACCGAGTGCCGCTCGCAGCTCCTCTTCCGAGGGACGCTCCTCTTCCAGAAAGACTTCCGCAATTGCTGTCAGAGACAGGGGTTTGCCTGCAGCCAGCAGCAAGCCTTCGATGATCTGGCGGAGTTTGTAGTCTGTCTCATTCATTCACTTCTAGCCTTAAGATGTATGGGACCAAACGGCTCGGTCTGCACAATTTCGATCAGGGAATCCTTGATCAGTTCCATGACGGCCAGAAAGGTAACCACCACCCCCAGCCTTCCCTCTTCCCGCATCAGCAGGGAAACCAATGGCACAAAGCGCTGTGAGGACAGGCGTACCAGAATTTCGGACATTTTTTCGCGTGTGGACAGCGTTTCCCTCTGAACATGGTGGCGCTCGAACATGTCGGCACGGCGCAACACCATGGCCAATGAAATGAGAATCTCCCGCAGATCCACATCGGGTTCAGGCGCCTGGCGATCCATTTTCGGTGACTCGGCCTCGGCCGCATAAATATCACGCTCCAGTCTTGGCAGCTCGTCCAGGTCTTCGGCGGCTTTCTTGTAACGCTCATATTCCTGCAGGCGGCGGATCAGTTGCGCTCGCGGGTCCTCTTCCTCGTCTTCGTCTGTGCTGCTGCGTGGCAACAACATGCGCGACTTGATCTCGGCCAGCATGGCGGCCATCACCAGATACTCTGCGGCCAGTTCGAACTGACTGGCTTCCATCAGGTCAACGTAGGCCATGTACTGATCCGTAATGTCGGCTACGTTGATATCCAGAATGTCGATGTTCTGGCGCTTGATAAGGTAAAGCAGCAAATCCAGAGGCCCTTCGAAGGCCTCCAGAAACACTTCCAGCGCATCGGGCGGGATATACAGATCGGTAGGCAGCTCAGTTACTGCCTTACCGTCAACGAATGCAAATGGCATTTCCTGCTGCGTGCCATCCGCCTCCTGGTCACCGCCGTCTTCACTGCCAGAGCGACGCATGCCTGGGACCAGCAGGCGCCCACGCGGCTGCGCCGCGCCCTGTTCCGAGGGTACTGTCACTGCAGGATTGGCGTCAGGTGCTTCGGGCATGCTGGGTTCCTAGCGGTAGTTCAAGCCCATGGCCTGGCGGACATCGTCCATGGTCCGCACTGCAGTCTCCCGCGCGCGCTCACTGCCAGCTGCAAGCACTGCGCGCACGGCATCGGGATTCTTCTCATATTCGGCAGCGCGCACTTGTATAGGCTGCAATTCGGCGATGACAGCGTCGATGACGGGGCGTTTGCACTCCAGACAACCTATTCCAGCACTGCGGCAGCCGGCCTGAACCCAGTTGCGGGTGGTCAGATCGGAATAGACCTCATGCAGCTGCCATACGGGACACTTCGACGGATCACCCGGATCGGTGCGGCGCATGCGCGCGGGATCCGTCGGCATTGTGGAAATCTTCTTCTGCACCTGGTCCAGCGGCTCGCGCAGTGCGATGGTGTTGTTGTAGGACTTGGACATCTTCTGTCCGTCCAGTCCCGGCATCTTCGCGGCGGGCGTCAGCAGCGCCTGAGGCTCCACGAGTATCATCTTGCCACTGCCTTCCAGATGCCCCAGCAGGCGTTCCTTGTCACTGCCGGAAAGATTCTGCTGGGCGTTGACCAATGCCCGGCCACTTTCCAGAGCATCCTGGGAACCATCCTGCTGATAGGCCGTGCGCAGAACCGCGAATTCGCGCACCGCACTCTTGCCCATCTTGCGCACGGCCTGCTCGGCACGTTCTGCAAAATCGGGCTCGCGCCCGTACATGTGGTTGAAGCGGCGAGCCACTTCGCGCGTGAGCTCAACGTGAGCCACCTGGTCCGCGCCTACCGGAACATGGGCCGCCTTGTAGATAAGAATGTCAGCACTCTGCAGCAGCGGATAGCCAAGGAACCCGTAGGTTTCAAGATCCTTGTCGCGAAGTTTCTCCTGCTGGTCCTTGTAGCTTGGCACGCGTTCGAGCCAGCCAAGCGGCGTAATCATGGACAGCAGCAGATGCAGTTCGGCATGTTCAGGCACTCTGGACTGCAGAAACAGGGAACTGGCATTCGGGTCGACGCCCACTGCCAGCCAGTCGATCACCATCTCGAACACACTTTCCTGGAGTATCCGGGGGTCACTGTAGTGAGTGGTCAGTGCATGCCAGTCAGCGACGAAGAAAAAGCACTCGTACTGGTGTTGCAACACAATCCAGTTCTTGAGCACGCCATGCAGATGGCCCAGGTGGAGCCTGCCTGTCGGGCGCATGCCTGAGAGAACACGTTGCTGCGAATGGGCGGAAGACAATCCCTCACTCCTTGATTTTCTGGCCGAATTTTAAGTGCGGCATTATTGCAGATGGGCTGTTCGAATACGATTGATTTTCTGCTGGCAGGGCATGGCAGGCTACTGGAACGGGGTGGGGTCGCCTTTCCCGGTGCGCAATACCTGGGCAGCACCCTCCGCGAGATCGATCACGGTTGTGGCTTCATTTCCGCAAGAGCCGCTGTCGATGATGAGATCCACCAGATGCTCCATTCGATCCTGAATGTCATAGATATCCGTCAGGGGCTCTGGGTCGCCCGGCAGAATGAGACTGGTACTCATCAGGGGCTGTCCGATCTCTGCGATCAAGGCTTGAGCAACGGCATTGTCGGGCACTCGCAGGCCAATGGTCTTGCGCCGGGGATGCATGAGACGGCGCGGCACTTCGGCCGTCGCATTGAGAATGAACGTGTAAGGACCTGGTGTATACGCCTTCAAGAGGCGATATGCGCTGTTGGGCACCTTCGCATAAGTAGCGATGGAAGACAGGTCGGCACAGACCAGCGTGAAATTGTGCTTGTCGTCCAGTTGCCGGATGCGACGGATGCGCTCCAGAGCATCCTTGTCGCCGATGCAGCAGCCCAGTGCATAAGTAGAATCCGTAGGATAGATAATGACCCCCCCTTCCTGCAGGATGCGCACGGCATGCTTGATGAGGCGCGGTTCCGGGTTCTGGGGATGGATATGGAGCAACTGGGCCATGGGGGCATCACTCGCCGGAGTCTGCAGACAGTGGCTTGAGCGCTGTCTGTCGGGGCCGGCGCGGCGAACAATACCAGACTCCCCCGGGCAAATCGATTAAGATGAAGGCCTCATGAAACCCCCAATCCAGCGAGGAAAACCAGGAATGCTGTACGCCATACTCTGTGAAGACGTCCCCGACAGTCTGCCGTTGCGCCTGGCTGCCAGACCCGCCCATCTCGAGCGCCTCAAGTCCATGGTTGAGGCGGGAAGAATCATCCTGGCTGGTCCGCACCCAGCGGTCGATTCAGTTGATCCAGGCACTGCCGGCTTTACGGGCAGCCTGATAGTGGCAAGTTTCGACACGCTGCAGGAGGCTGAGGTCTGGGCCAACGCCGATCCCTATGTCACGGCGGGCGTCTTCGCCAAAGTCACGGTCAAACCCTTCCGCAAGGTACTCCCCTGACCGGGTTCAGGGCGCCGAATCTGCGGGCCTGAGGGCCGGAAACCCCGCGTCCAGTGCGGCATTCCACGCATCGACTTCCGCTTTCCTGCGCGCCATCAACGCCGCAGTATCTCCCGTGATGGTGATACTGCGAATGCGATCGCCACGGGCAATGCTGCGCACTACTTCCATCCCGCTGGTGACATTCCCGAACACTGAATGCAATCCGTCCAGATGAGGAGTAGGTACCAGCGTAAAGAAAAACTGACTGCCGTCAGTGCCGCGACCACTGTTGGCCATCGACAGTGTGCCGGGCCGGGTATGTTTGAGCACGATCTCTCCTGTGTAGCGATACCCCGGCCCTCCGGTACCCGTTCCCAGGGGGTCGCCGCCCTGAACGACGAAATTGCGCTCGACCCGGTGAAAGGTCAGGCCGTCATAGAACCCCCGTCGGGCCAGATTCACGAAACTGGCCACCGTGGTGGGCGCCGCTCGTTCATTGAGATCGGCTTCTATTGTGCCCTTGTCTGTCACGATCGTGGCTTTGAGAGACTGGGCATGTGCGCTGCCCGCGCAGCATAGCAACAGCGCACTGCACACCAGTACGCGCGTGTTTGACAGAAACCGATCAAGCCTCATAAATCCATCCTGAATTGCATGATCACGGGAGCATGATCTGAGAACTGCTGTCCCGTATAGATCTGCGCCGCCTCCACCGTGTCGATCAGCTCGGGGCCGATCACGTGGTAGTCGAGACGCCACCCGACATTCTTCGCACGCGCCTGACCGCGCGCCGACCACCAACTGTATTGCTCAGCCTGCTTGTTGACCAGACGGAACGCATCCACCCAGCCAGCTTCGTCATAAAGTGTGTCCAGCCACCGGCGCTCCTCGGGCAGAAAACCTGAGTTCTTCTGGTTGGACTTCCAGTTCTTGAGGTCGATTTCCTTGTGACAAATATTCCAATCGCCGCAGATTATGTAGTGTCGATTGTCTTCCCGCAGTGCGCGCATGTGTTTCATGAAATCATGAAGAAACGAGAACTTGCAGGACTGACGCTCTTCGCCGCTGGAGCCTGATGGCAGATAAAGAGATGCCACACTGAGATTGCCAAAATCCGCCTGGATATAACGCCCTTCCTCATCTGCCAGCGCAAAGCCAAGCCCGGGCGTCACCCTGTCGGGCTTCTTTCTGGAAAAGATCGCCGTGCCGGAATACCCCTTCTTAAGCGCATCAAAATAATAACAGTGAAACCCTTCCGGGAAGTATTGTGGGTCTTCCAGCTGCCCGATCTGCGCTTTGGTTTCCTGCAGACATACAACGTCGACATCCTGCGTCTTCAACCAGTCGAAGAAGCCCTTCTTTGCTGCTGATCGAATGCCGTTGCAATTCAATGTCATGATTTTCACGGACTGAGCTCCTTTGCGACTGAAGCCTGAGCACGCGCAAGCTTGACCAGCTCGGTGACCATGGGTTTCATGAAGAACTGGGACTCCGGCATCACTCTGACGCGCACGCCAGCAGCCGTCAACTGATCGCCCACCACCGGGCCCACAGCAGCCACGGTTACGCGGGCGAGGCCAGCCTTCAGGACATCCTCGATACCGTGGCGGTGCGCTACATCCACCAGACGCGAGTACTGGGGCTGGCTTGTAAACGTCATCATCGTGACGTCGCCGCGCGCAAGGCTGTGCATCAGTTCGACTACTTTTTCCTCGTGCGTATGCGGCGCATAAATATAAGGTGCCACGCTGCTCGCAATGGCGCCGCGGCGACGCAGATAGTCCATCAGAAGCAGGTTGGGCTCTTCACCATACAATTGCACTGCGACGCGTTTGCCAGCCAGCTCCAGCTCTTCCAGCGCCGCCATGACGCCCGGCGTGGTCGGTGCCTTCCCGAGCAGATCGGGCTTGAGGTCGATTTCCTTGAGAGCTCGCCCGGGCTTGGGTCCGCGGCAGACGGTAGAAGTAAGCCGCAGAGCGGCAATAAAGGCCGCCTCCCGTTCATGCCGCTGGGCCACGCCGCGCAGACGTCGCAGACCCTCGCCGGTAAGAATGATCAGGTAGTCAGCCGGTGTGGCTATGAATTCGTCAATCCATTGGAGGATTGGCGCAGGATCAGGCGCATCCAGAATGGCGACAAGCGGAACACGCATGACACTGGCACCGCGCCTGACCAGCAGCTCTTCGAGAATGTCGAGTTGCCTGCTTTCAGGAACCGCGACCACCTGTCCGTGCAAGGCAGTCGATGTTTCATGCTCTTCCATGAGGAGTGTTACCAAAAGAAATCATTATTGTGAGACGAAACGAATATTCGTTACGATAAATAACTGAAAATATCAGTTGTTACATATATACCCACATGTGTTACGATACGCTCCGTTACAAAGCAGCAAGCAAGTAACACTTTAACCAACCCTTGAATCAGGAGTATCCAATGAGCGAACTTTTTGTAAATGCGCGAGCCGTAATGATTTCTGTCACTGTCTTTGCAGCCTCTGTCGCTGTGCCTTTGCTCACAATGCT
>CAISYX010000417.1 GCA_903889815.1 uncultured Gammaproteobacteria bacterium | reverse complement strand
GGCCGAACGCAAATGCCACGACTTCAGCGACGAATCCGGGCGGATTGATGCCAAAGTACCCGGCGATCAGAACTGCGAAGAAAATCGCCACCCGCGCATAGTTCAACTCCTGCTTCTCTGTAATATTGGGAGCGAGGCTGCGTTTCATCAAGTCATGGGAGATCGATGTCGAGATTACCAGCAGCAGGCCGGCGGCTGTGGAGAGTGCGGCAGCCAGGGCTCCGGCGGCCACCAGGGCCACTACCCAGTTCGGCAGCTGCGCAATCTCGGGGTTCGCCAGCACCATGATGTCTCTGTTGACTGTCAATTCATTGGTGGCCGCATCGCCCACATACTGGATACGGCCGTCATTGTTCTTGTCGTTGAACACAATAAGCCCGGTACGCTCCCAGGTGCTGAACCACGCTGGCATGGCTGTGTACTCGGCATTGTTGACCGTACTCATCAGATTGGTCTTGGAGAACGCCGCGATCGCTGGCGCAGTGGTATACAGGATTGCGATGAAAATCAGGGCATAACCTGCAGAGAGGCGCGCGGCGCGCACCGTCGGCACGGTGAAGAAGCGGATGATGACATGGGGCAACCCGGCAGTACCGAACATCAGTGCTGCGGTAATGAAAAAGACGTCCTGCGTGCTCTTCTGGCCCTCCGTGTAGGTCCCGAAGCCCAGTTCCTCACTCACGCCATCCAGGCGGTCAAGCAGATAGCCACCACCATACTCAGGCGTCAACTCCGAGCCGAATCCCAGTTGTGGAAACGGATTTCCGGTCATCATCAGCGAAATGAAGACAGCGGGCACCATGTAGGCGAAGATCAACACGCAGTACTGTGCCACCTGAGTATAGGTAATGCCTTTCATGCCTCCCAGAACGGCGTAAAAGAACACGATGGCCATGCCGATGACGACCCCAGTGGTAATGTCCACTTCCAGAAAGCGTGAGAAGACGATGCCGGCACCCTGCATCTGGCCACAGACGTAAACGAAAGAAATTACGATCGCGCAGAAGACTGCGGCCAGCCGCGCACTCTGTGAATAGTAGCGGTCGCCGATGAAGGCGGGCACCGTGAATTTGCCGAATTTACGCAAATAAGGTGCGAGCAGCAGGGCCAGCAACACATAGCCACCGGTCCAGCCCATCAGGTAGTAAGTGCCATCTCGCCCCATGAAGGAAATAAGGCCCGCCATGGAGATGAACGAAGCCGCCGACATCCAGTCAGCGGCTGTGGCCATGCCGTTGACAATCGGTTTGACTCCGCCGCCTGCCACATAGAAGTCATGTGTAGAGCCGGCCTTCGACCACAGGGCTATCACGATGTAGAGGCCGAAACTCAAGAAGATGAGCAGGTATGTCCACAGTTGCACGCTCATGATTGCGGCTCCTGTTCGACACTTGTCGCTGTCTTGTGGGGGAGGGTGTCAGTCTTGCTGACCTGATCGAGATTGTATTGGTGGTCCAGCTTGTCCATCTGGCGGATGTAGACAAAAATCAGGATCACAAACCCGTAGATCGACCCCTGCTGGGCCATCCAGAACCCCAGTTTGAAACCGCCGATGCGGAAATTATCGAGAAAATCTACGATCAAAATGCCGCAGACGAAGGAGATGAAGAACCAGATGCACAACAATGTGCCTACAATCTTGAGATTAGCCTTCCAATACGAGCGAGCGTTTGTATCCGACATCGATGGCCTCGTTCTTTTATTTTTTTGATTTATTGATTTTCTTGTTTTCTGGATTCCTGATTCGAACTGTCTACGATATTAACACTAAAGATTTAAGGAGCACATGGCGTTCAAGCCAGCACTACTCGATGTACTCCTTGATGTAACTCATGAGTCGGCGACGATGGACGCGCGCCGCTTCCTCGTCGTCCTTGCTGTAGTTGCGCACGATCTGCCGAATGGCCTGGCGCTCGGCCAGCGGCCATAGCGCAACGAAGGCGTTTATGTCGTCTTCCTCGCCATCAAGAAGGCGATCGCCCCATTCTTCAATCAATTGTGCTCGACGCACCTGTGTGCGGTCGGGCGTGCGCATCTTGTCCAGCTCAGCCTGAATCTCATCGTGGTTTGCATCGCGCATCACTCGGCCAATGAACTGCAGCTGGCGTCTTCGTGCTTCGTTGCTGTTGGGCAGCCGCTGGTACTCTGCCAAAGCGGCGATCAGAGAGTCGGGCAAGGGAAGCTTCTCAAGCTGTTTCTTTCCCAGGGTTGTCAAATCCTGTCCCAGCTTCTGCAGGGCCGTCATGTCGCGTTTGCGCTGCGACTTGCTCGGTGGCTCCAGACTCCAGTCGATGGGTTCTCGCTCTTTCATGCAGTTTCCTTCGTGTTCATTCGCTTTCGTCAAATCGATTGTTGACCAGTGCCGTCACGGCATCCAGCGCTGCCTGCTCGTCGTCGCCCTCTATGATGAGGTTGAGGACTGTCCCCTTGCTGGCTGCAAGCATCATGAGCGAGAGAATGCTCTTGCCGTCTACAAGCTTGTCCTCACCCACCTTGATGGCACTGCGGAAGGTAGAGGTGACCGACACCATGCGCGACGCAGCGCGCGCGTGCAATCCAGCTTTGTTGGAGATCGTGATGGTGGAAGAGATCATGTGGCGTGTGCTCCTTCCCGTTTCAGCAGTTCGCGGTGCATGACCTGCACATTCCTGACTTTGGCTGAAAAATGTTCTTTTAGACGCTCGCTCAGATATACCGAACGGTGTTGACCGCCCGTGCAGCCGATAGCCACCGTCATGTAGCTGCGATTGTTTTCCTCGAACCTGGGCAGCCATTTGTCGAGGTAAATGCAGAGATCTTCATACATGGTCTGCACATCCGGTTGTTGCTGCAGCCAGGCAATCACTTCCGGGTCGGTACCAGAGAGTGGGCGCAGGGGTTTCTCCCAGTATGGGTTCGGCAGGCAGCGCACGTCATAGACGATGTCGGCATCAATAGGGACGCCGTATTTGTAGCCGAATGATTCGAAGAGCAACGCCAGACCGCTGTCGTCGCGCTCGACTACCCGAGTCCTGATGCTTTCACGCAATTGATGCAGTGACATGTTGCTGGTGTCGATGGAAAGACTGGCCAGCAGGGCAATCTGCTCGAGCAGCTCGGTTTCCATGTTGATAGCCTGGCGCAGCCCGATCTTTTCGGTGGTCAACGGATGCTTGCGCCGACTTTCACTGAAGCGCTTGATGAGAGTCGGGCTGCTGGCGTCCAGGAAAATGACTTCAGTCTTGATGTTGGACTGCTTCAGTTGTTCGACGATCTGCGGCACTTGCATCAAGTCTGCGGGGATGTTCCGCGCATCAATGCTTACCGCTACGCGCGGCAGTTCGGTGGTCTGTGAAATGACACGTTGCACCAGTGATGGCAGCAGGCTGGCTGGCAGGTTGTCGATGCAATAGAAACCGTGATCTTCCAGCATGTTGAGTGCGGTACTCTTGCCGGAGCCGGAACGGCCGCTGATGATGAGCAGTTTCACTGTATCGTTCGCCTGGGATTTGAAGCAGGAGTCAGCCCTTCGGTGAGAGCCGCTGTTGTCAATGTGGGCCTGACTTTAGCAGGTTTGCCTTGAGGTGAACAGTTGTCAGCCAGCCGTCGCGATGCGGTAGAGTTCCTCCGCAGACTTAGCATGGCGCAGGCGATTGCAGAGGCCTTCCTGATGAAAAAGAGCTGCCAGGCTACCGAGTACCTTGAGGTGCTCTGCCATTTCTTCTGCAGGCACAATCAGCACAAACAGCAGGTCTACGGAGCGCGAATCAATGGCATCGAAGTCAATGCCCTCATTCAAGGTGACCAGCGCCCCGGTGATGGATTCGCATTCTGCTACACGGCAATGAGGAATGGCGATGCCGTTGCCAATGCCGGTGCTCCCCAGTTGTTCCCGGGCCAGAAGAGCACTGTAGACATGATCCGCAGACAGTATTCCAGTCTGTTCCGCAATAAGCTCACTGACCGTCGTAAGAAACCGCTTCTTGCTCACCCCAGGCAGCTTGCAGAAGCAACGTTCCGGTGTGAGGATCGTGTCTATGCGCATCGTCGCGAAGTCTCATATGGCTGAAATTCGGGCGGGATTCTAGCATCGCTGTTCCCGATTTCGTGTAACATTTTTACGCCGGGTACCCGTGTTCTGCTCTCGCGCCTGCCTCAGACCAGTTTCTTGCGCTCGTTCGACGGTGGAATCGACAGCGACTCCCGGTACTTCGCGATGGTGCGGCGCGCTACGTTTATCCCCTGCGCTTCCAGCAGTTTGGTGATCTTGCTGTCGCTCAGTGGCTTGCGTGTACTCTCGCCAGCCACCAGTTTCTTGATTAGCGCGCGGATGGCAGTTGAGGAGCATTCACCTCCGCCTGCCGTGCTCACATGGCTGGAAAAGAAATACTTCAGCTCGAATATCCCTTTCGGCGTATGCATGTACTTCTGAGTGGTCACCCGGGAAATAGTACTCTCGTGCATGTTCACTGCCTCGGCAATATCGTGCAGGACCAGGGGTTTCATGGCCTCTTCCCCATATTCAAAAAAACCCTTCTGATGCTCGACGATACGAGTTGCGACTTTCATCAGCGTTTCGTTGCGGCTCTGCAGGCTTTTGATGAACCAGCGTGCTTCCTGAAGGTTGTCGCGCAGGTAATTGTTGTCGCTGCTGGTGTCTGCACGGCGAACAAGTGCCGCATAGTCGGAATTGATCCGGATGCGCGGGGCAGTTTCGGGATTCAGTTCCACGCGCCAGCGCCCGGTATCACTGTCCTTGCTGACAATGACATCTGGAATGATATAGGTAGTGGAGGGCGGCGCGATGTCGGACCCTGGTCGCGGGTTGAGGGACTCGATGATGCTGATGGCTTCACGCAGTTCTGGCTCTTTGATGCGGGCAAGGCGCATCAACTGTGCATAGTCGCGCGCGCCAAGCAGGGCCAGGTGATCCTTGACGATGATGCGTGCATGCTTGATCGCCTGTGTGGCCTCGGAGTTTTCGTACTGGTTGAGCTGGATCAGCAGGCATTCGGCGAGATCACGGTAACCCACACCAATCGGGTCAAACTGCTGGATGCGGTGCAGAACGGCAAGTACTTCTTCCGGCTCAATGTCAATCGAGCGCATCAGGCTGGAATGGATAGCGTCGACGCTGATGGTGAGCATGCCATTGGAATCGATGGCATCGATGATGGCCAGTCCAATCAGGCGATCAGGATCTGACATGGGCGTGAGATTGAGCTGCCACATGAGATGATCCTGCAGACTTTCGGCGACGCTGTTGCGTGATTCGAAGTCCATGCCTTCACCTTCAGGCGCCCCGCTGCCAGTGGTGTAGGTGGTCTGGTAGACATCATCCCAGCTGCTGTCGACAGAGAGGTCGTCCGGAATATGGTCCTCCCAGCGATTCTCTTCATAGTCACTGCCTGTGTCTCCTTCGCTGACTTCATAGCTGTCGGTGGCCGTGCCACTGCCGGCGATCCGGTCGGTATTGAAGTCGTCACTGGACACACTGCTTTCGGTATTCTGCTCAGCAGCTTCGTCAGCACGGGCATGGAACTCGTCATTGTCTTCGTCCAACTCCAGCATGGGGTTGGATTCAAGCGCCTGATGAATTTCCTGTTGCAGATCGAGCGTGGAGAGCTGAAGGAGGCGGATAGCTTGCTGCAGCTGCGGCGTCATGGTCAGTTGCTGACCCAGCTTGAGCTGTAGCGAGAGTTTCATCGTGTTGAATGCTTCATGGTTTGGTGACGGCTGCGAGTATTAGCAAGTATCGTGCCGTAAGTTCACAGCAAATTTCAAGCCCGATCTGCATCAGATTTTGAATTGATGCCCGAGATACACTTCGCGCACTTTCTGATTGGCGAGGATTTCCTCGGACGAGCCCTCTGCGATGATCTGGCCTTCGCTGACGATATAGGCCTTTTCGCAGATGTCGAGCGTCTCCCGCACGTTGTGATCCGTCAGCAGCACGCCGATTCCTTTTTGCTTCAGGTGTCTGATTATGTCCTTGATATCGCTTACAGAAATGGGGTCCACGCCGGCAAACGGTTCGTCCAGCAGGATGAAGCGTGGTTGCGTGGCCAGTGCTCTGGCGATCTCCGTGCGGCGTCGCTCACCGCCGGAAAGACTCATGCCTTTGTTGTTGCGGATGTGGCCGATGTGGAACTCTGCGAGCAGACTTTCCAGCTTCTCTTCCCGCTGCACGCGATCAAGATCCTTGCGTGTTTCCAGAATGGCAAGAATGTTCTCAGCGACGGTCAGCGTCCGGAATATCGAAGAATCCTGTGGCAGGTATCCGAGACCGCGCTGGGCACGGGCGTGAATGGGCAGTGAGGTGATATCGCTGCCATTCAGCTCAATGCTGCCGCCTTCTGCCTTGATCAGTCCGACGATCATGTAGAAGCAGGTTGTCTTGCCTGCGCCGTTTGGCCCGAGAAGGCCCACGATCTGTCCGCTCTCGAGGCTCAGTGACACATCCCGGACGACTTGGCGGCCTTTGTAGGATTTGGCGATGTGCGTGACTTTGAGGCTGTCCATCAATTGGTCTGCGGACTGAGTGAGCCGCTGCAGGCCCGGCCCGAGGTGGCCCCCGTTTCGATGACATGGCGGATCTGCGCGCACAGAAGACTGGTGCCGGGCTGAGTAAAGCTGGCGGTGCCGATGAACTCCACAATGGAGTCCTGGCCGGCGAAGTAGTTGATAGTGTCACTGTAGCCGGACATGGCGGCGGACGGGTTTTCGGACTCCTGCTGGAAGCGGGCAGGGGCGCCGGTCAGGGTGACTTTTTGCAGTTGATTGTCGAGATTGTATTCGAGCACGGCGACATTGCCGGTAAGCTCCACGGCGTTCTGGCGGACAAACACATTGTCTCGCAACGTGATTACTCGCAAGCCATCGACGGTTTCAATGGTGGTTTCGCCATCGGCGCGATATTCGTGACTGCCAACGGATTCCTGCGCCGACAATGTTGCCGCGCCAAGCAAGAACAGGCTGACCACCAATCCGAGCGGCAAGCGTCCGGCAACGAGGTCACGGTTGACTGCTGGGTACTTCATAACGGCCTCTGACCTGTCCGAGAAATGTCAATTGATCCTGCTGAAGGTCGGCGCGCATGCCAGTGGCTGTCTGTTGCAGGGAATCAGTATTCATCGTGACTTCGCGGTCTGTGCTCATGGATTGCGCGTCTGGGAACACGGACAGGAATTCTGTCGTCAGGCTCATGCGCCTGCCGAGCTCGTCGATCTGAAACAGCTCAACGCCATCCTGCAGGTCAAGCCGCTGTATAGCGTCGCCATTTTCAGCTGCATGGATTCTGCCCGAACTGGCCACGATATTCCAGAGAACACCGGACGTGCGATAGAGACGCACTAACGGTGACTGGAGCTGGGTGGTGTTGTCGAGATAGTGCACCTGCGCCGAAGCGTCCAGAGTATATTCAATCTGGCCGTCGGAGTTGTACAGGACGCTCGTGACGCCAGTGGCATAGGCATCATATTGCAAGGGTGCCAACGGCTGCTGCGGAGGCAGAAGCGCCGGCGGCACGTCGAGAATGCGCCGGCCCCCGAATATGGCGAGCAGCACCACTGCCGACATAAGCAGCAGGAACCGGCCTGTACGCGGCGCGGATCGAGTTCCGGAGTGATCCTGTGGCTCAGAGGTAGGGGGCAACAGCAGCATCGTACTTGTCCTGGGCTTGCAGAATGAAATCACATACTTCGCGCACAGCGCCGTGGCCTCCCTGCAGATCCGTGATGGCGTGGGCAACCTGCTTCACAGCAGCATGCGCATTGGCTACAGCAAACCCGAGTCGGACGGCTTTCATGACGCGAATGTCAGGCAAGTCATCGCCGACATAGGCCATCGTATCCGTTTGGAGCCCCTTGGCAGTGCATAATTCCTCAAGTGCTGTGCGCTTGTCTTCGCGCCCCTGAATCAGCAGCGAAATACCAAGGTTCGCCGCTCGGCGAGCAAGCAGCGCAGAGGTGCGGCCGCTCAGAATTCCAACCTGCACACCTGCGTTTTGCAGAAGTTTGATGCCTTGGCCGTCCAGTGTACTGAACGCCTTGATTTCCTCACCGCTGTCAGCGAGATAGAGTTCTCCGGCGGTCAATACGCCATCAACATCGAGAAGCAGCAATGTGATGTCGCGTGCGCGCGCCAGCGCCTCGGATGGATCTACGGAGAGAATCATGGACTGGGTTTCCTGATGTCTGGCAATCGGGAGTGCAAGTTGTCAGACCACATTGGCCTGCAACAGGTCGTGCATGCGGATGACGCCTCGAAGAACGTCAGCATCGTCTACTACGATGAGACTGTAAATGCTCTTCTCCTGCATGATCCGGACAGCTTCAGTTGCCAGAGCGTTCTCTCTGACTTTTTTCCCGCCTGCAGACATGACGTCCCCGATCAGCGTTTCGCGGATGTTGTGACCTGAGTCGAGTGTGCGGCGCAGGTCGCCGTCGGTAAAAACACCGCACAGAGTCCCGGTTTCATCTACAACGGTTGTCATGCCAAGCCCTTTGCGGGTCATTTCCAGAAGCGCATCAAGGAGCAGTGTGTCGGGGCTGACACAAGGAATGGACGCACCACTGTGCATGATGTCTTTGACTTTTAGAAGCAGGCGCCGTCCAAGTCGTCCGCCCGGATGCGAAAAGGCGAACTCCTCCAGCGTGAATCCTCTGGCCTCAAGCAGTGCCATGGCAATGGCATCCCCCAGTACCAAGGCAACGGTGGTGCTCGTAGTGGGGGCCTGGCCAAGAGGGCAGGCCTCCTCACGCACGCTGGCATCGATGTGAATGTCCGAGGCTTGAGCGACTGGGGAGTCTGGCGCCCCTGTCATGGAGATCAGCGGTATGCCCTGACGCTTGAGCATGGGCAGAATGGCCATGATTTCGCTCGTAGTGCCCGAGTAGGAAAGCGCCAGTACAACGTCTTTGTCTGTAATCATGCCCAGATCGCCGTGGCTGGCTTCGGCAGGATGCACGAAAAACGCAGGACTGCCGGTGCTGGACAAAGTGGCGGCAATCTTCGATGCGATATGACCGGACTTGCCCATGCCGGTCACGATGATGCGCCCCGTGCACTTCAGCAGCCGTTCACATGCCATGGCAAATGATGGCCCGATCCTCTGGGAAAGCTCGCCGACGGCCCTGTATTCAATGTCAATTGTGCGACGGGCGCTCGCCATGAATATGCTGTGCTCTGTCATTGCTGATTCCATACGCGATAATTTTCGACGGGAGAGATGCACACGTGCGCTTTCCTGAATTTATGGTCCAGAAAAAGAGGGTCCTGATGGGTGCTGACAGACGTCGATTTGCTGGCTGAAAAGGAGTGCTCGTCTGTGCAGTTCACTGTCGCGAAGTTCAACAATCTCGGACTTGTCCGGTCGGTACTGGTAATAGGCCTTCAATTAGACGAAGGTTTATTATTGTTTGCAAGTAGTAATTTATTGCGGTGGCGGATTGAGGTAGACTCCGCGTCGTACCGCAACGGCAGATATCAGCGCCGCTCACACAGGAGATCATACGGGTGACATTTTTTAAGAACATTTTTGCGGCTTCGGCCCTGGCGCTGAGCATGCCGATGGTTTTGCAGGCCGCAGAGGAACTGACTGCAGTGCAGTCAGCCGAGCAGTCCGTCAATGCGCTGCTGGCCACTGTTCAGGAAGTAAAGCCTTATTTCGCCACGGACCGCGAACGCTATTTCGCTGGTATTGAAGAGTCCCTCACGAGTTTCGTCGATTTCGATGAAGTGGCCATCGGGGTCATGGCACGGTTCGCAGAGCAGGCGACACCCGAGCAGATCGCCCGCTTCGGTGAGAAGTTGCGTGTAACGCTGACCCGCTTCTACGGCGCTGCGCTCGTAGGGTATGACGGTCAGGAGCTGGTGTTCCTTCCCGCGGGCGAACCTTCGCCGGATCCTGAAGTGAACACCAGTGTCAGGATGCAGATCACGGCAAACAACTCCACGGTCGAACTGCAGTACACGCTGTTCCTTGACGAGGCGCGGGAGTGGAAGCTCAAGAACCTGTTTGTGGGCGGTATCAATCTGCGACGTCAGTACTTTACCCAGTTCACGGCACTTATGAACCGCTATGGCAATGATATCGATCAGGTCATCGACAACTGGCAGTAAGCAGACTCAACGCCTCAGGCACAACACAGGACGACAGGTAGACTTCATGACCATAGATGCAAATCAGATCAAGGCGCTGCTCGATGAACAGCTGCCGGATTGTGACATTACTGTTCAGGGCGAGGGAGCCAAGTTTCAGGTATTCGCCGTGGGTGACACCTTTTCCGGTCTCAACCCTGTGAAAAGACAGCAGAAAATCTATCAAATTCTGAATCCGCATATCGCCTCCGGTGCCATTCATGCAGTCAGCATGCGACTCATGACCCTGGCCGAGCGCGCCGCGCAGCTCTGAAAATTCTCTCCAGACCCGGACCGATAACAACATGGATAAACTTTTGATTCACGGGGGTATCAGCCTCAACGGTGAGATTCGCATCGCAGGGGCAAAGAACTCCGCGCTGCCCATATTGGCGGCAACACTGTTGACCCGGGAAACCGTGCAGGTGTGCAATCTTCCACATCTTTATGACATCACAACCATGCTTGAGCTTCTTGGCTGCATGGGTGTTCAGCCCGTGGTGGACGAAAAACTGAATGTGGAAGTCACCAGTGGCACGATAACCCAGCTCAGCGCTCCCTATGAGTTGGTCAAGACCATGCGCGCCTCGATCCTGGTGCTTGGCCCTCTGCTGGCTCATTACGGTCGTGCTGAAGTTGCGTTACCCGGCGGATGTGCCATCGGTAGCCGGCCCGTCAATCTGCACATCAGTGCCCTGGAGAAGATGGGGGCCACCATCGTCGTCGAGGACGGATACATCAAAGCTTCCGTGGATGGTCGCCTCAAGGGAGCCCACATCTTCATGGATCTGTGCACCGTGACCGGTACTGAGAACGTGATGATGGCTGCCACACTGGCCGATGGGCAGACCATCATCGAGAACGCCGCACGCGAGCCTGAAGTCGTGGACCTGGCCAACTGTCTTAACAGGATGGGCGCCGACATTCATGGTCAGGGCACAGACACAATCGTGATCAACGGCAAGAAATCGCTGCATGGCTGCAGCTACGCAGTCATGCCCGACCGCATCGAGACGGGCACCTACCTGATTGCCGCCGCCGCCACGCGGGGCCGTATCAAGGTCAAAGACACCCGTCCCGACATCCTGGAGGCGGTGCTGAGCAAGCTCGTCGAAGCTGGCGCTGACATCAAGGTAGGTGACAACTGGATCGAGCTGGACATGCATGGCAAGCGCCCAAAATCGGTATCTTTGCGAACGGCCCCTTATCCGGCATTTCCAACAGACATGCAGGCCCAGTTCACCGCCCTCAACGCCATTGCGTCCGGCACGGGATCCATCACTGAGACGGTGTTCGAGAACCGCTTCATGCACGTTCACGAGATGAATCGCATGGGAGCTTCCATGCATGTTGAAGGCAATACTGTGATCGTAACGGGCGTGAACATGCTCAAGGGAGCGCCGGTGATGGCGACTGACCTGCGTGCTTCGGCAAGTCTCATTATTGCCGGACTTGTCTCAGACAGCCAGACCATCGTAGACCGCATTTATCATATTGACCGTGGCTACGAGTGCATTGAAGAGAAACTGCAACTGCTCGGTGCGCGCATACGCCGGGTTCCGTCGTGAAGGTCCGGTTGCGACGATGAACTCCAACAACAGCCAGAAAATAGTGATTGCCCTTACCAAGGGTCGCATTCTCGAGGAAGTGTTGCCGCTTTTCGAAGCGGCAGGGATCGCTCCTCTGGAGGACATCAACAGCAGTCGCAAGTTGATATTCGACACCACTATGCCCGGTGTGCAGATCATGGTGATCCGAGGGTCAGACGTGCCTACCTATGTGGAATTCGGCAGCGCGGACCTTGGCGTGGTGGGCAAGGACCTGCTTATGGAATATGGCAGCGAAGGCTTCTATGAGCCGCTGGATCTGCGACTGGCAAAGTGCCGATTGATGACGGCCGCTCCTGTAGGGGCGGCACCGGTACAAGGGCGCATGAAGGTGGCGACCAAATTCGCCAACATCACGAAACGTTATTTCGCGGAACAGGGTGTGCAGATTGAAGTGATCAAACTCAACGGTGCCCTGGAACTTGCACCTTCCATGGGTCTTGCCGACATCATTGTCGACATTGTGGACAGTGGTAATACCCTCAAGGCCAATGGACTGGAACCCTTGCAGTTGATCGCCAAGATCAGCTCCCGGGTCATCGTCAACAAGGCAGCGCTGAAGATGAAACATGCTCTGATCCGGCCGCTGCTGCAGCGCCTTGCCGAGGCCGTCGAGGCCAGAACTCAGTTGTGAGACCTTCCAATGAGTATTGAACTCCCCGTTGTCACCCGACTGGACACGCGTTCCAGCGATTTTGATACAGCACTGCGTGCCATGCTCAATCGCGCAATGCTGGGTAATCCGCAAATCAACCAGATAGTCAGTGGCATCCTGACGGATGTGGCCACTCGTGGCGATGCAGCCGTGCTTGAGTACACTAAGCGCTTCGATCGCGTCGCTGCGGAATCCATGGCCGACTTGACAGTTTCCCGGGATCAGATGCAGATCAGTCTGGAGAGGCTGCCACAGCGCCAGTCCTGGGCCCTGCGCGATGCTGCCAGCCGCATACGCGACTACCACGAACGTCAGAAACAGTCGTCATGGCAGTATCAGGATGCTGAAGGTTCCATTTACGGGCAGAAGATCAGCCCCCTGGATCGCGTTGGAATTTACGTGCCTGGTGGCAAGGCGAACTATCCATCTTCCATGCTCATGAACGGCATTCCTGCCCAAGTGGCGGGCGTAGGTCAGATCATTGCGGTAGTGCCTACTCGATGGAACGAGCAGGGCGACCTGGTTTTCGCGGCGGCCGCACTGGCCGGCGTCGAGCGGGTCGTGACAATTGGTGGTGCTCAGGCAATTGCCGCTCTGGCTTATGGCACGCAAAGTGTTCCGCGTGTCGACAAGATCACTGGGCCGGGCAACATTTATGTCACGGTCGCCAAGAAGCAGGTGTTTGGCGACGTGGGCATCGACATGATTGCCGGCCCTTCTGAACTCACCATCGTCTGCGACGGTCAGACGGACCCGGACTGGATTGCGATGGATCTGTTCTCCCAGGCAGAGCATGATGAGCAGGCGCAGTCGATTCTGATCAGCACCAGTGCCGCGTATCTGGACAAGGTAACAGCCAGCATCGCGCGCTTGCTGCCCACCATGGAGCGCCGCGAGATCATACACAAGTCCTTGACCAACCGAGGAATTTTCATTCTGGCACGGTCGTTGGAGGAGGCTGCAGCCGTCAGCAACACCATTGCGCCTGAGCATCTGGAATTGTCAGTGTCTGACCCGGACTCTCTCGCTGCTCGCATTACCCATGCGGGCGCGCTGTTCCTCGGTCGCTACAGCGCTGAAGTGCTTGGCGACTATTGTGCCGGCCCCAGCCACGTCTTGCCTACTTCAGGGACTGCGCGCTTCTTCTCTGCCTTGGGTGTTTATGATTTCCAGAAGCGCAGCTCGATCATTCACTGCTCAAGGCAAGGCGCTGCTACGCTGGCGGAAATAGCATCAGAGCTGGCCAGCAATGAGTTTCTGCAGGCTCACGCGCATTCGGCCGACTTTCGCCGCTAGCACTTGTTGTTTCAATTGGCAGGGAGTTCGGGGATTCGGTACTGAGATGTGCCGATTCCCAGCTCTACCGGAAATTCGGTATTTTCACCTTCCCTGTAGATCCCCAGATTGACGATCTGTCCGGGAGCCTTGCGGTTGATCTGATCGATCGCGCCAATCACACTGCTGATTGCCAGCCCGTCGATGGACGTCATGACATCACCAGCCCGAATACCAGCCAGTTCAGCTGGGCTGTCTTCGCTGACTTGCTCTATCAGCAGTCCTTCAATATCGTCACGGCCAAAGAAATTGATGCTGGATTCTTCCGTCAACATCTCGCCAGTGATCACTCCCAGATACCCTGGAGTGACTTCGCCAAAAGTCAGCAACTGGTCTACTACCCCCATGGCCTTGTTGATAGGCACAGCAAAGCCAATGCCATCGGATCCCCCTGACTGCGAATAGATAAAGGAGTTGATGCCGATCAGCTCTCCTTTGTCGTTCACCAGGGCGCCCCCTGAATTTCCATAGTTGATTGCAGCGTCTGTCTGAATATAGTCGACGATTGGCAGCCCGTTCTGCGGAATTCCCAGCGCGCTGACAATCCCGCGAGAAACGGATTTCTGACTGATCAGCTCCTGACTCGGGAATCCAATAGCCAGGACGGTGTCGCCTACTCGCACATCGTCCGATGACCCGATCGGGATAGGTTGCGGGAATCCCGCAACTTCGATCTGCAGTAGGGCAAGGTCTGTTCCGGGGTCAGAGCCAACAAGGCGCGCCGCGCTGATGAACGTGTTGTTGTCTTCATCGACATAGCGAACCTCGATGTCCTCAGCCCCTTCAATCACGTGCAGAGACGTCAGCACATGCCCATCGGCGTTGACAATGACGCCTGATCCCAGGCTGCTGAAGGAGCGCTCAGCTGGTATGTTCTGCAGCAGGTTGCGAAAGATGGGGGGGATTTCCTCCGGGGGCGGCAATTGAACCTGCTGCCGGATGGTGGAATGGATGCTGATGACGGATGGTGCAGCTCGATCCACAGCTTCTGCCAGCGAGAGTCCTTCCTGCACAAGTGGCGCCGCTGCGCTTGCTGGCACGCTACTGACTATCCCGGCGAGACGATTGATCTGCTGATACTGGACAAGTATGACGGCGAAAAGGATGCCAGCGATAGCGGGCCACGTAATGAACTGCAGGAACTTTTTCATGGGATCTCGCAACGACTCAGGCCGCTGCCGGCGAGTCTGTTACCATACGTTGCACGAATGGCGCACGGCTCAGGCGCTGTTTCGAAAGTGCGCTCATTATGCGAGTTATCGTCTGACAAGTGAAGGTGAATTCCGATGATGGTCATGCTGGAAGATGTGCTCAGAGAGTTGAAAGTGCTGTTGCGACCAGAGCAGTTCAATGACTACTGCCCCAATGGTCTGCAGGTGGAAGGCAAGAGAGAGATCAGGCGCCTGATCTCAGGAGTGACTGCGTGTCAGGCACTGATTGATCGTGCCAGCGAGCTGCAGGCTGACATGATTCTGGTCCATCATGGTTACTTCTGGCGGGGCGAAGATGCGTCTGTGACGGGCATCAAGCGCACTCGAATAAAGGCCCTGCTGGAACATGAAATCAGTCTGCTCGCTTACCATCTGCCGCTGGATGTGCATCCGCTTCTTGGCAACAATGCGCAGCTCGGCAAGCTGCTCGAGTTCCTGGTGACTGGAGATATGGGCAAGCAGAACAACAGCAGCATTGGCCTCACAGGAACGCTGGCACAGCCTCTGGAGGGCGATGCGCTGGCCAGGCATCTGGCTGCCAGACTTGGACGGGTACCGCTGCATGTTCCTGGGGTCGCGCAGCCAATCCGCACGGTGGCCTGGTGTACAGGAGCCGCACAGAATTTCATTGAGCTGGCTGTGAAAGCCGGAGTCGATGCTTATATTACAGGCGAGGCATCTGAACAGACGGTCCACATCGCACGGGAAACGGGTATTCATTTCTTTGCCGCCGGGCACCATGCAACAGAGCGCTACGGCGTACAGGCTGTCGCCGCACATCTCGTAGAACGCTTCGGCATTGCCCACGAATTCGTTGATATCGACAACCCGGTGTGACCGCGCTGTAGAAAAGAATCAGATCACTTTTCGGGATTTCAGAAGTTTGATGACCTGACTCACGCATTCGTCAATCGCGAGGGCGCCTGTATCCAGGGTCAGCGCGGCCTCCGCAGGCGCTTCATAAGGGTAAGAGACGCCAGGTACATTTCCATGCCCTGACAATTCCGCCGCAGCGTAAAGTCCGCTGGGATCTCTATGCCGGCAGACGTCCATCGCTGGATTCAAATACACGATGATGCAGTTATCGCTGCCGATCACGCTGATTGCATGTTCGCGAGCGTCTTTGCCCGGTGCCACAAAGGCTGCACAGCAAATAACGCCCGAATCGTTGATCAGCTTTGCGATGTGCGCACTGCGCCGCAGATTCTCGGCTCGTCCTGCCTCGTCATGGGGAAGGTCCTTGCTGATACCAAGGCGCATGGTCTTGCCATCAAGCACGGTGCTCACACGTCCCATCTCGAAAAGGCGCCGCTCGAGAGCATGGGCGAGTGTGGTCTTGCCTGCGCCGGAAATGCCGACGAACATGATCGTTGCAGGCTGCTGGCCATAGCGTGCCGCACGTTCTTCACGGGTGACATGGTGCGTACTGTTGGATGCCTGGGCCTGAACTTTCGATTCACTTCCACTCGTGTGAATCATGCCCGCGCCAACAGTGACATTGGTCAAGCGGTCAATAACGATGAAGGCCCCCGTGCTGCGATTGGCTTCATAGTCGTCAATGCATACGGTTTTTTCGACACTGACTGTGCAGCGGCCGATCTCGTTCAATTCGAGCGAAGGGGCAGGGCTCTTCTCAAGCGTGTTGACGTCGACTCTATGCTGCAGCGTCGAGACTTTGCCGGTGACTGTTTTCGTGCCGAGTTTGAAGTCGTAAAGCTTTCCGGGCAGCAATGGCTGTTCAATCATCCATACCAGTGTCGCTTCGAATGAATCGGTCACCACGGGGTAATTGTCGCTGTGCACGATCATGTCGCCGCGACTGATATCAATCTCATCTTCCAGCGTCAGTGTCACAGCCATGTCGGTGAATGCTGATTCAAGTTCTTCGTCATAGGTGACGATGGACTTCACGCGACTGGTCTTCTGCGACGGCAGTACGACTATTTCGTCGCCTTTGCGTACGACGCCCGATGCGATTGTGCCGCAGAAACCGCGGAAATTCAGGTTGGGGCGATTGACATATTGAACGGGGAAGCGCAAATCACGCAGATTGCGGTCTTTGGCAATTTCCACGGCTTCCAGCTGTGCCATTAGAGTCGGGCCGGCATACCAGGGCATGAATTCGCTGGCATTCACAACATTGTCGCCATTGAGCGCCGACATCGGAATGAACTTGAAGTCTGCCGGTGCGAGACGCTCGCTGAATCGCAGATAGTCCGCCTTGATACGCTCGAATACTTCCTGGCTATAGTTCACCAGATCCATCTTGTTGATAGCGACGAGGATGTGGCGGATGCCGAGCACAGACGTAATGAAACTGTGCCGACGTGTTTGTATCTGCACGCCGTGGCGGGCATCTATGAGGATTATGGCAAGGTCGCAGTTAGAGGCTCCCGTGGCCATGTTGCGTGTGTACTGTTCATGGCCTGGCGTGTCGGCGATGATGAACTTGCGGCGCGACGTGGAAAAATAGCGGTAAGCCACGTCGATAGTGATTCCCTGTTCGCGTTCAGCCTGCAAGCCGTCTACCAGCAGCGCAAGATCGATGGCGCCACCGGTCGTGCCCGATTTCACACTGTCAGCCTTGATGGCGCTGAGCTGGTCTTCGTAGATCATTTTGGAATCGTGCAGCAGGCGGCCGATTAGCGTGCTCTTGCCATCGTCCACACTGCCGCAGGTGAGCAGTCTCAGCAATTCCTTGCGCTCGTGCTGGGCCAGATAGGCGTTGATGTCCGTGCTGATGAGATCCGATTGATGTGACATAGATTGGAACCTGGTTATCGCATACATGCCTGAGAGTTTGTGGAAAGCGAGGGTTAGAAGTAGCCTTTGCGCTTCTTGTCTTCCATGGAGCCTGCCTTGTCACTGTCGATCAGGCGGCCTTGTCGTTCCGAGGTAGTCGTCAGCAACATTTCCTGAATGATGTCCGTCAGAGTAGTGGCATTGGATTCCACTGCGCCGGTAAGTGGATAGCAGCCGAGAGTTCGGAAGCGCACCATCTTGTGTTCCACTTTTTTGCCTTCCAGCGGCATGCGCTCGTCATCCACCATGATATCGACACCGTCCATTCGAACAACCGGACGCTCTTTCGCAAAGTACAGAGGGACGATATCGATGTTGTTCAGGTGGATGTATTGCCAGATATCCAGTTCAGTCCAGTTGGACAGCGGAAAAACGCGGATACTCTCGCCCTTGTTCACTTTGCAGTTGTAGATATTCCACAATTCCGGGCGCTGGTTCTTTGGGTCCCAGCCATGATTCTTGTCGCGAAACGAGAAAACGCGTTCCTTGGCACGCGACTTCTCTTCGTCACGACGTGCTCCCCCAAACGCAGCATCGAACTTGTACTTGCTCAGCGCCTGACGCAGGGCTTGTGTCTTCATGACGTCAGTATGCTTCTCACTCCCGTGCGTAAACGGGCCAATTCCAGCGTCTACGCCTTCCTGATTGGTATGTACAATCAACTCAAGCCCGAGGTTCTTTACCAGCTTGTCCCGGAATTCGATCATTTCCCTGAATTTCCAGGTCGTGTCCACGTGCAGGAGGGGAAAGGGAGGCTTGCCCGGATAGAAAGCTTTCATGGCCAGGTGCAACATGACGGCAGAGTCCTTGCCTATCGAATACAGCATGACCGGATTGTCGAACTCAGCCGCGACTTCGCGAATGATGTGAATGCTTTCAGCTTCAAGTTGTTTCAGGTGCGTCAGGTTGTAGTCAGTCATCGTGTTTCACTGTTCTGAGTTGGTGTCAGCTAGACAAATTGTGGGGCTTTGCACCCGGGTGTCAGCAAAGGAGGCTGGTGAGTGAAGTCGCTGGGGCTCTTAAAGATAGTCCCTGTCGGACGCCCGGATCTTCTCGAGCCCGAAGCCCTCTGAAAGTGCTCCGCTCTGGCCAGGCGTCTGCTTGGGCGCATAGTCACGTGGTGCCTGAACATGGGCCTCATCAACAGTCAAGGCACGATTGAACAGGCCGTCGGAAGCCGCTGGGAGAAGTTGGCTCGCCACGTCTCCGGAGCACAATTCCTGAGCGCCGATGGCCAGATGCTGATACACGTCCCTGTAGCTGTCTGTCATTTGCTGAACAAGACCTGCGGTAGTACTGAAATGTTCGCTGACTTCTTCCTTGTAGCGGGCATGACTGCGTTGCAAATCCTGCAGTTGTTGCTCCAGCTGGGAGATTTTTGTTGGACTGGCGTTAAGCCGACCGGCCAGGAAATACCCAGCGGCTGCGCCTATTGCCAGACAAATGAAGCCTGTTGCCCATAACATCACTTTCGAATGCCTCTCTGCTACAGATCCGTGGCTGCCACGGTTTGGAAATACAAAGTGGCGCAAGTATAGCCTGAGCTACGCGTTGGTGTCAGGGGATTCCGGCCGCCGGCCTGGCTGCGCTGCTGGAAAGACATCTGGGTTGACTGGTCTGGCCGGGGCCGCTTGCCGTAGAATGCGCAGCCCTTTGGTGCCGGATGTCATTGCGAATGTCAGTCTCTCAAATCAATACCATGTCCCCGATCGCGCGCTACAAGCGCGATGTGGCGCAGGGCATTATGTTTGAAGACTCTGCCCAAGCTGAGGCCATAGTCCATTTTCAGCGCCTCTATGACGAACTTCTTGCCCGAGAAAACGCGGAGTCAACGCGCTTGGGCAGGTTGAAACGCTCTTTCGGACGCGGAGCTGTGGCTTCCGTCAAAGGTCTCTATATTTTCGGGGGGGTAGGTCGCGGCAAGACCTACTTGATGGATATGTTCTTCGATAGCCTTCCGCTGGAGCGCAAGATGAGAACGCACTTCCATCGCTTCATGCAGCGGGTTCATGCCGAGCTTCAGCGTCTGAAAAAGCAAAAAAATCCCTTGGAATCAGTGGCTCGTGTTATTGCTGCCGAAGCCAGAGTGCTCTGCTTCGACGAGTTTTTTGTGTCGGATATCGGCGACGCCATGATTCTTGGGGGCTTGTTGGCTCACCTGCTGGAAGAGGGTGTGGTGCTGGTGACGACCTCCAACATTGAACCCGGCTCCCTATATCAGAACGGCTTGCAGCGCGAACGTTTCCTTCCGGCAATTGCATTGCTCAAGGCAAATACACAAGTCGTCCATCTCGACGCCGGAGTTGACTACCGACTTCGAAGTCTTCGACAGGCGAGCGTCTATTATTGGCCCCTCGGAGAAAAAGCTGACTCATCTATGCTTGGGTGCTTCAAGCGGCTGGTTTCAGAGCACGGCAGTATTGCGGCCGGAGCGCACGTCGAAGTGCTCGGGCGGCAGATTTCCGTGCGTGCGCAGTCTGATGACGTGATCTGGTTTGATTTTGCGGATTTGTGTGGCGGGCCACGCAGCGCATATGACTATGTCGAACTCGGCAAGCTGTATCACACGGTGCTGGTCAGCAATATTCCTCAGCTCAGAAGTGAAAGCGATGACATGGCAAGACGTTTCGTCAGCCTTGTAGACGAGCTCTACGATCGTAACGTCAAACTGATCGCTTCAGCTCAGGTTGAGCTTGCCAGTCTGTATACAGGCAGTGGACTGGCGTTCGTTTTCGAGAGAACCCGCAGCAGATTGCTGGAAATGCAGTCGGAGGAGTACCTTGGTCGACAGCATCGCCCCTAGTGCAGGCTGTGCCCTGCAGAGGCTTTTGGGGCGCCAACTTGCGGCTATATAATACTTGAACAATTAAAGTTGCTTCGGTAGTATTCGCGCTCCTTGAAGACAATGCTCCTTTGGTGAAAGTAAATGAAGACCTTTATTGCGAAACCGCAGAATGTTGAACACAACTGGCTGCTTCTGGATGCCGAAGGGCAGACCCTGGGTCGCATGGCGGCAGAAATTGCCAGCCGTCTGCGTGGTAAGCACAAGCCTGAATACACTCCTCATGTTGATACTGGTGACTACATCGTCGTCATCAATGCCGAGAAAGTGGCGGTCACAGGCAACAAGGTGAAGGACAAGATTTATCACTCGCACTCCGCATTTCCTGGCGGCTTGAAGTCCATAGCATTCGGCAAACTGGTTGACAGAGCGCCTGAGCGTGTCATCAAGCTGGCTGTAAAGGGCATGCTTCCGCGCACTCCGCTGGGTCGCGCAATGTTCAAGAAGCTCAAGGTTTATGCCGGCAACGAGCATCCGCATACCGCACAACAGCCCCAAGCGCTGACACTGTAACGAGGTTTATTCATACACTATGTCCACGACTCAATATTACGGTACAGGTCGACGCAAGACTGCGACTGCACGTGTGTTCCTAACGAAGGGAACAGGCACAATCACGATCAACAAGCGTACGCTGGACAACTTCTTCGGCCGTGAAGTGGCGCGCATGATTGTTCAGCAGCCTCTTGAGCTGGTTGAGCTGAAAGACAAGTTCGATGTGATGGTCACTGTTAAAGGCGGTGGCAGCTTCGGTCAGGCCGGAGCAATTCGGCACGGAATCACACGTGCCCTGATGGAATACGATGGCGAGCTGCGACCGACGCTGCGCAAGGCCGGTTTCGTGACACGGGATGCGCGTGCGGTCGAACGAAAGAAAGTTGGCTTGCGCAAAGCCCGCAAGAGACCACAGTTCTCCAAACGTTGATTACTGGTGTGCTGCGTTTCTGTTTCGCTTCGAACAGGACAGAAACAGCAAGATCGATTACAAAAAGCGCCTGTGCTTCACAGCCCAGGCGTTTTTTTATTTCCGAAAATATAAATTTCTGATTTAAATCAAAAAGTTGCCAATGAATTGGCGAGCCGCAGGCTTGAATAAAGTCAGCAGATTCACTACTATCCGCGGCATTTGCGTAACCGGTGCTTGTATCCGCTTTCTCAGGTCTACAGTCCGGCTTTCTTTTCCAAGATCAACTCTGGTTTCCTCTTCACAAGAGAGGATTCTTAAATTACCAATGCTCAGGAGATAACACGGTGAGTGAAGACGGTACTGATTCTGGCCGCAGGCGTTTCTTATTGGGGTCCACCTCGGTAGTCGGTGTTGCAGGCGTGGTTGCTGCAGCGGTTCCCTTTGTCGGTTCGTGGAGTCCCAGCGCCAAAGCGCGGGCTGCCGGTGCTGCTGTCCGCGTGGACATCAGTACAATTGAAGAGGGCGGCATTCTCGGGCCGATTCCCGCGTGGCGAGGTCGGCCGATATTCATTGTACGCCGATCTGCTGAAGCACTTGCGGCTTTGCCGGGTCTTGACGGCACCTTGCAGGATCCTGCGTCTACTCAGCCTGAGCAGCCTGAGTACGCTACCAATGCCCACCGGTCACGTGAGCCGGAGATTCTGGTGCTGGTAGGGCTTTGCCCCCACTTGTTCTGTTCCCCGACACCGCGTCTCGAATTGCGGGCAGAGCCTTTCGACGAACAATGGAAAGGTGGTTTCTTCTGTCCATGCCACGGTTCTCGTTTTGACCTGGCTGGCAGGGTGTATCAGGGCTCACCGGCGTCTCGCAACATGCAGGTGCCTCCGTATTTCTACGAGTCCGAGAGTGTTCTGGTGATTGGTGAAGACGGGGTGAATGCATAATGAGCACATCGAACAAAAGTGGCTGGATAGTGTCTTCTCTCGCGGGTCTGCGGGACTGGACCAATGATCGTCTGCCAATTGTTGCCGCCTGGGAGCGGCACATGAGCAAGTACTACGCGCCCAAAAACTTCAACTTCTGGTATTTCTTCGGCGTTCTGTCATTGGTCGTACTGGTCATGCAATTGCTGACCGGCGTTTGGCTCACCATGAATTACACGAACAGTGCCGAAGCAGCATTTGCCTCCGTTGAATACATCATGCGCGATGTCGAGTGGGGCTGGCTGCTGCGTTATCTGCACTCAACGGGAGCGTCTGCGTTCTTCATCGTTGTATATCTGCACATGTTCCGTGGCCTGATGTATGGTTCATACAAGAAGCCCCGCGAGCTTGTATGGGTATTCGGCATGGCCATCTACCTGGTACTTGTGATCGAAGGCTTCATGGGCTACGTGCTTCCTTGGGGACAGATGTCATACTGGGGTGCCAATGTGATCGTGTCTCTGGTTGGTGCGATCCCAGTCATTGGTGAAGACCTCCTGGTCTGGGTTCGCGGTGACTACCTGATTTCCGGCGCCACGCTCAATCGCTTCTTTGCCCTGCATGTCGTAGCGTTGCCAATCGTGTTGCTGGCACTCGTTGTTCTGCACCTGCTGGCGCTGCACGAAGTGGGTTCCAACAACCCAGATGGCATCGATATCAAGAAGAACAAAGGCCCGGACGGCGTACCTCTGGATGGCATTCCGTTCCACCCCTACTACACCGTGCATGACCTGGTGGGCATTACTGTATTCCTGTTCGTGTTCTGCTTCGTCGTATTCTTCGTCCCGGAAATGGGTGGATACTTCCTCGAGCACGCGAACTTCCAGGAAGCGGATGCTCTCAAGACTCCCGAACACGTGCCTCCTGTCTGGTACTACACGCCCTTCTACTCGATGCTGCGTGCCGTTACCGTTCCGCTTCTTGGCATTGATGCGAAGTTCTGGGGATTGATCGTGATGTTTGGTGCAATTGCCATCCTGTTCGTGGTGCCTTGGCTTGATCGCAGTCCAGTGAGGTCCATGCGCTACAAGGGCTGGGGCAGCCGCATAGCGCTGCTGGCATTCACTGTGTCCTTCATTATCCTGGGCGTACTGGGCACGTTGTCAGTCAGTCCTGCACGCACCTTGCTGGCTCAGATCATGACTGTAGTCTACTTCGGTTTCTTCTTTCTTATGCCGTGGTATACGGCGAAAGAGAAGACGTTCCCAGAGCCGCTGCGGGTTACCGGGCGCTGGATTACGTGGAAGCAGATGGTACTGAGCCTCGGGCTTCTCGCCGTTCTGGTCGTCCTGCCATTGAAAGCAGTAGGTGCCGAGTCCTCTGTACCTCTTGATCATGTCGAAGTTGATGTGACCGATCAGGACTCCCTGCAGAATGGCTTCAAGTACTACATGAGTTACTGTTCTTCGTGCCACTCACTTCAGTACGCACGTTACGAGCGCACTGCTAATGACCTGGGTATTCCCAATGACGTGATTCTGGAAAACGTGATTTTCAACGAACACCAGATCGGTGATCTGATGGAAAACTCCATGTCCACAGATAACGCCAAGAACTGGTTTGGTGCAGCTCCACCCGACCTGACACTGATCGGGCGCGTGCGCAGCCCAGAGTGGCTGTACACCTATCTGCGTACGTTTTACGCAGACTCCTCGCGGCCCTGGGGCGTGAACAACGTCGTATTCCCCAATGTTGGGATGCCAAATGTTCTCCATGAACTGCAGGGAGACGTGGTGTGTGCGGGTGGTGACATGGCGCATTGCGAACTTGAGCACGTGGATGGCACGGGCAGCATGACGCCGGAAGAGTTCGACAACACTGTGGCGGACATCGTCAACTTCCTCTACTACATCGGCGAGCCCGTGCGTGCACAGCGCGAATACATGGGTTTCTTCGTACTGGGGTTCCTGGCAATTCTGTTCGTGTTCACGTCGCTTCTGAATCGCGAGTACTGGAAAAAGATACATTGATCCGGATTCCGGCTCAGAACTGATCCAAGAGCAGAGGTTTTTTATGGGTGTGGTAGCCAAGCGTTCTTCAATGACGTTTTATTCCGATGGTGCGAGCCAGTACAGTCACCGCGTGCGGATTGTGCTGGCCGAAAAAGGGGTCACGGTCGAGACTATCGACGTGGACCCTGAAAAGAAGCCTGAGGATCTTTCGTCACTGAATCCATACAACACGCTGCCGACATTAGTGGACCGTGATCTTGTGCTGTATGAAGCCAATATCATGATGGAATATCTGGATGAGCGGTTTCCACACCCACCGCTCTTTCCCGTTTATCCTGTTGCCAGAGCTCAGAGCCGCCTTTGGATGTACCGCATTCAGCGAGACTGGTGCGCACTTGTCGACTTCATAATGTCGGGCAAGGGGACCGCAGCAGAATTGGATAAAGCTCGGAAGGAGCTCCGAGAGAGCCTGATATCCATTGCCCCCATATTTTCCGAAAAGCCTTACTTCATGAGCGATGAATTCACGATCGTGGATTGTTGTGTCACCCCGATTCTTTGGCGACTCCCTGCTATGGGCATCGAGCTAGCCGAGACGAAGGCGCTGCAACCACTGTTGGAATACCGGGCCAGGCTTTTCACCCGCGATTCGGTTCGCGCCAGCCTGTCAGAGCAGGAAAGGGAAATGCTCTGATGGATCGAGCGCGCCATTGCTGATCGATGCTCCGGCGTTCGTTTACTCACAGCGGAGCGCAGCATGACTATGACTTCCAGCCGTCCGTATATTGTCCGGGCTCTCTATGAGTGGATCCTGGAGAATTCTTGTACGCCTTATATTCTGGTCAATGCCTTTGGGCATGGTGTTCAGGTGCCGCAGGAGCATGTGAAGGATGGTCAGATTATCCTCAATATATCGCCCTCAGCCGTGCAAGGCTTGCTCATCAAGGACGATGCTCTGGAATTCAATGGCCGTTTTGCGGGGATACCTACACCCGTTTATGTGCCAATAGGGGCTGTGATGGGTATCTATGCCCGGGAGAATGGTCAGGGGATGGTTTTTGATCCGGAGAAGCCACAACCGCCGTCTCCCAAGGCGCCGCAAACAGTAGTTGATGGCGGTACCAAGCCCCCAGCTAAAGGAAAAGTCAGCAGGCCGTCACTTCGCGTGGTGAAATAGCCTGCCGTACTAAACCCGGTAGCCTTGCTGATCAGCAATTTCAAATGTACTCGAAAACCTTCACGACTCGTGAAACACCTGCAATATTGCGTGCCAGAAGCGCAGCCCGATCGCCTTGTGCCTGAGACAGCATTCCCATCAGATAAACCACCCCGTTCTCAGTAATCACGCGGATTTGCCCCGAAGGCACGTCCTTGTTGGACGCCATCTGGGTTCGTACCTTGGTGCTGATCCAACTGTCATTGGTGCGGGAAAGAAGCGTGGTCTGGCCTGCGACTTCCAGCTCATTATGGACTCGGCGCACCTGCGCACTGGCTTCAGCAGCAATCTGCCCCGCACGGATCTTCAACGCCTCTGATTGCACCTGGCCTACCATCAGCACGACGCCATTGTGGCTGACCACATTGAAATGAGCATCGCGAAATGCGGGCTCCATTGATTTCATGTTGACGGTGACTTTCGTTTCAATGGATTCATCTTCGACAATCGTGCCTGCTGTGCGCACACCAGGATTTTCCTGCATGCCGTTCTCATCCGTTGTGGCCACGAGGATAGATGTGCATCCCGTGCTCATGGCCAGCAGCAATGCAGCAATTAGCAATCTCTGTATTTTCACGATTCATCCTCTCCAAATATTTGAATGTCTATCAAGTCACACAGACTGTGAAGGACCAGTAAATGCACTTCCTGTATTCGCGCGACTGACTGTGCAGGCACTCGAATCTCTATATCCTGACCAGACAGAAGGTCGGCTATGTCGCCCCCATCCCGCCCGGTAAGGGCCACAGTTCTAATCCTGCGTTCACGTGCAGCCTTGATTGCCTCTGCAACATTGCGTGAATTGCCACTCGCAGAAATCGCCAGCAAGACATCACCTTCTTTGCCAAGCACCCGCAGTTGCTGCGCGAACACTTCCCGGTATGTAAGATCGTTCGCGATTGCTGTCAACGCTTGCGTATCGGCATTCAAGGCGATTGCAGGCAACCCAGGGCGCTCGCGTTCAAAACGGTTGAGCAGTGTTGAGGCAAAGTACTGTGCGAGCCCTCCTGAGCCGGCCGTTCCGCAGCACAGAATCTTGCCTCCTGCCAACAATGCTTCCGTAATCAACTCGCTAGCGCTGGCAATCTCAGGTACCAGTACCGACGCCGCACCTTGCTTCGTGGCGATACTGTGGTTGAAATGCTGAGCAACTCGTTTTTGCAGATCCATGAATTGCATCGCCGCCTGATTGTTTCGAAAGGCATTTTACTGCAATTTGATGAACTGTACATGAATGCCGGCCAAGTGGCGCGAAGCATTGTTGAATCAGCTATCCGTCATCGTAAATGCAGCACGAATCCAGTCAAATTGCAGACTCCCGTTACTCGAATCAGGTGCGATTCCCAGGACATCGAAGCGGCAAGGGAGGCGGTTAGCGATTCCGGAACGTTGCAAGTAGAACTGGGCGGTTCGCTGCAGCTTTCTGCGCTTGCGCCAGTCCACTGTTTCAGCGGCATTGCCATAAGTCGATGAGCGCCGGAAGCGAACCTCCACAAAGACAAGGGTGCCTTCATTGTGCATGACCAGGTCGATCTCGCCGAGTTTGCACTGGAAATTGCGACAGACTAACGTCAGTCCCTGACGGAGCAGAAAGTTGGCAGCTTCATTTTCAAGCGCCTCGCCGAAAGCGCGTTTGCCACCGCGGGCGGGTTTTGCCATGGTGTGTCACTCCCGGGTTGGTTGGAAGTCACCACAATTATAGGCAGGGATTACTCACCCAGCACGCTGGCTTCGCCATTGAGGACCACTGCGTTGCGCAGAGCGCGATGGATACTCCCGTCGGGAAGGATACGGAGAGTGCCGGTAGCGCCTTCCAGGCTCATGTAAGGGAAGGCGCGCATCTGTTCCATGCGCAGATAGAGCCGATACGCGTCGACTCCCATGGCTCGCAGCCGTTGGACAGGACCAGACGCCGCTGCCCAGGTGCTGTCGGCAGCGCTCTTGAGTGGGTCAGTCTGTTCGAGAATCCAGGGGGCATCATTGAAGATGATACCGTTCAGGTCCTGATTCGCCGACGGGTTGCTACCACCGTCATATACAGACGGCATGGCATAAACTGGCACATCACCTGCGAAGTGCAAGGTCAGAGTCGGCTTGATCTGGCGCCCTTCAGCCGGATTGGCCAGGAGGAAGACGAAATCCACATCCTGTCTTCTACGTGGAACGAACTCGATGTTGGTGCGAGGGACCAGGCTTCGAATCTGTTCGGCTCTCGCCTCGCTGGCATCAATGCTGAAGATTCGCTTTATGACAGGGGCGTAGTCCCGCGCTTCGGAGAAGTTGTCGATGGATACTACACGCCCACCCAACGCTGACCAGTAAGACACGAAGGTATCTTGAATTCGCAAATACTCTTCGCCCGCAGGAGTCAGCACGGCGGCATTGCGATGACCAGCAGCCCAGGCTGTGTCGGCAGCTTGCATGATCTCATCTTCGGGTGCCAGCCCGAACTGATAAAGATCCTCAATGATTCCACCGCCCGGGTCACCATAATTCAAAGCCAGTGTGGGTACTGGCATCGGGCGGCCGGAGCGTTGAATCCGTCTGACCGCATCCTTCAAAACCGGACCAATGATGAGCTTCATTCCTTCATCCACTGCCTGATCATAAAGCACCAGAACGTCTGTCCTGAAGCTGGTATCGTAGATGCGGACACGTGGCACGTCTTTGCCGCGGGCGAGCGCATCGTAGTAGGCGCTCATGAAGCCTTCGCTGATGGCTTTGCCCAGAGGCTCCTGCACTGGCAGAACCAGTGCTATCTCTGAAGGTCTGTTGTCCCAGATATCCTGAAGCAATGCCAGCGCGTCGGGAAGACTCTCCGCAGCACTGTGCTGCGCCCAGGTATTGCGCCATTGT
Source organism: uncultured Gammaproteobacteria bacterium (assembly GCA_903889815.1). Classification (GTDB taxonomy): domain Bacteria; phylum Pseudomonadota; class Gammaproteobacteria; order Pseudomonadales; family Pseudohongiellaceae; genus UBA5078. The sequence goes on along the minus strand of CAISYX010000417.1, from coordinate 1,984 downwards.
CCGATGGAGCGCAGCTGTTCCTGAATGTCGCCCTGGTTGCTGGTTACCAGGCGCAGCAATTCCAGCCAGCCACGCAATTCGTAAGAATCGGAACTGGAGTCGCTTGCCAGAATGCGAGAACGTGAAGATCCCGCCAACACAGCCCAGATGGCATTTCGATTCTCTGTCTGCGCCTGGGCATCCAGTAGAGGCGCCAGTTGAATTCTTTCCCGCACCGCATTCATGGGTTGGTCGGTCAACACATAGACCTGAGAGCGCATGCTGCGCAGGGATATCTGGGCGGCGGAGTTCAGCGAAGCCATGTCCGCAAACAATGGATTCTCAAGTATCTGCTCCGCTCCAGCAGTGTCGGCACTCAGCAAAGCCAGTTCTGCATTCAGCAATGTCAGGCGCACACGGAGTTCTGTTGGCAAATCACCCGCGGCGTCAATGCTGCCTATCAAAACTCCGGCTTCAGTGATCAGGCCAGTGTCAATCTGCAGGCGCGCTGCGTCCATTTTAAGTGCGTCAGCGGCCGGAGAAGCGCTGCGGCTAGCCCGTTCCAGCAGGTCTTCTATGGCGCTCAGCTCGGGGCTGGCCACGATTTCTTCCACGGGGGCGACGGGCTCCACGGGAGCCGTTGTCGTGCACGACAGCAATGCAGGCATCAAAATGCAGAGCAACAGAATTCCAGGTCGCGAAACAATGAAAGTGGTGGTCATAGGCATGTGCGGGGGACTGGAAAGAAGTACTGGAAGCTTATTACAGTTGCCTGGAGCGGGCAACTCATCGAGGTATCTGCGCTGCTGCGGCTCTGTGTATACTTCACCTCCCAATGCACTGGGCGCACGGCCCGGAGAAGTAAGTCCATGTCCGACACTGCAAGTTCGAGCGGAACTTTATACATCGTTGCGACGCCTATCGGAAATCTTGGGGACATGACGAGCCGCGCCATCGAGACGTTGAAGGCTGTTGACTTGATTGCCGCCGAGGACACCCGGCACAGCGCACGGTTGCTCCAGCACTTTGGTATCCAGACACGCATGACCTCTTATCACGACTTCAGTGATGACGCTCGCGTGGAGCTTTTGCTGCACAATCTGCTGGATGGTCAGTCGGTGGCGCTGATTTCCGATGCGGGTACTCCACTTATTTCCGACCCGGGTTACAGACTGGTAAACCGTGCACGAGAGCGCGGATTGCGAGTTGTGCCCATTCCAGGCGTTTGTGCCATGACTACAGCGCTTTCTGCCGCAGGAATTCCCAGTGATCGCTTTGCGTTCGAAGGATTTCCGCCTGCAAAGCACACTTCACGACTGAAGCTTTTCCAGGCTCTGGTGCAGGAAACCCGGACGCTGGTGTTTTATGAGTCACCTCATCGTATTCTGGAGTGCGTGGACGACATGGCTGCTGGCTTCGGCTTTGACCGCACTGCAGTGATCGCCCGCGAGCTTACCAAGACTTTCGAAACCATTCACTGCGACACCCTTGGCAGTCTTCAACATTGGTTGCGCGCCGATGAAAATCAGCAGCGTGGCGAGTTCGTGGTGCTTATCAAGGGAGCTGCGACGGAGCAGGACGAAGAGATCCCTGCAGATGCGAAACGCATACTGCAGGTGTTGATGGAAGAGCTTTCGGTAAAGCAGGCGGTATCACTTGCCTCGCGCCTTAGTGGTGTGAAGAAAAACCAGCTCTATGCCTTGGCGCTGGCAAGCGCAGCCAAGCCTGACGACACGGTGGCGCAGTGAGCCTGATCAGGGCTTGCGTGCCCACTGACCGGGAGCGGATTCAACGTAATGCCCCGGGCGCGTGTTCTCGAATGCCCTGGTGAAAGCGAGTTTTGCAACATCACCTGCAGGAATGCCATTCTCGTTGGCAATCTGTTCGTAGCGGGCGCGGCGCTGCTGATTGACGCTTTCCACCAGTGCCGCCACATCTGCTGGCACAGAGTTCTGCACCAGCCCTATATAGCCATCCTGTTTCTCACCAATCTGCCCTGCAGCCT
>CAISYX010000416.1 GCA_903889815.1 uncultured Gammaproteobacteria bacterium | reverse complement strand
GCCCCGGTTGTCTGTGCGAAACAGTCGCTCCCCACTGTCATCGTCAAAAACCACAAATCTGCCGCGTTCATCCTCGCCGCCAAAGACAACCGACGTAGGTTTTTCGCCCCCCACCTTCGGCAGCAGCTTTTTGACTGCCATTGGCACGATTTGGTCGTAAAAGGCTTTCATGCCGTCACCGCCGACCTTGAGGTCTGTGCCGTAAAGTTCATGCCACCCTTCATCCTTATCAGCCTCAATGAGCTTTCTTGCAACCTCTTTCCCGATATAGTCTTCTATATTCTCGGGAGCAATACCTTTCTTATTGAGAATGCGGGAGCCATCCGCATCGTCTGCAATGAGCCACTGCTTTTCGGGGTTGTATGAAACAGCGGATACCCGCTTGCTCAGGTCATACCGGTCCGCACTCTGCTCACCATTGATAAACGCCACTTTGTCGTAGCCACCCTTCGCTATTCCAGGCGCAGCTTTCGACGCGTGGTCTGGAAATCCGGCCAGCAGGTCTGGGCCGAGCTGCACGAGCAGGCTTGGCGGTATTTTGGGGGCTCTTGCCGCTATGTTGTCCTCGACAACCTCAAAGAAGGCGTGCTCAAGCCCGATCTGTACGAGCCGGTGCTCAACCCCGTCTTTGCCGCCACGCTAGCCCACTACGAGGTGGTGGCCGACCCGGCACGGGTCAGAGACCCCAATCGAAAGGGCACGGTTGAGAATGCCATCGGTCACACCCAGGCCACAGCCCTGCAAGGGCGCCGCTTCGAGTCCCTGGAGGAGCAGAACACTTTTCTGGAGCATTGGGAGAGCAACTGGGCGGCCAAACGCATTCACGGGCGCGAACGCCGCCAGGTGCAAGCCATGTTCGAGGAAGAGCGAACCCATTTGCAGCCCTTGCCGACGCAGTCCATGCAGTACTTCCGTGAATCTCAGCGCACGGTGTGCGACGACACCTGCGTGCGCGTTGATCACAGCAGCTACGCCGCCCGACCGGCACCCATCGGCTCCAAGGTGCTGGTGCGCGTGTTCGAGCGACGCATCGAGATTCGCGATCTCAATACGCAGGCCCTGCTTCGTAGCCATACACGGGCCGATCGCCCGGGCACGGTCGTATTGCCACAGGAGGAACGCGTATTCAACCCCTCGCGTGAGACGCACTTCATTCTGCGCCAGGCCAACGATATCGGGGCGGATGCTGCGCGCCTTTGCCAGATGCTATTTGCCATCGAGGGCCGCGTGGGCCAGCGCAAGCTGTGGGGCATCGTGGGGCTGGTCAAAACCTACCCCCGCAGCCTCGTGGACCGGGCCTGTGCACGTGCCATTGCCGATGGCGTTCACAGCTACGCCCACGTCAAGGCGCTGACCGAGAAGCTGGTGGACGATGCGCTGGCCGCCATCGAGCAGGCAGACACTGAGCCGCGCCCCAGTGAAGGTACAGGTCTGGCGCAAAAACACCCTCTGATCCAGTCGCCCGACGTCTATGGCGATCTGTTTAGCCGCTGTGCGCAGTCCACGCCAGAGGAGCACGCAACATGACCATGATTGAGATTGAACGCATCCTGCGCGAACTGCGCCTATCCGGCATTGCCGACACCTTGAGCACCCGTGTCATGCAGGCGCAAAGTACCCAGGAGCCGTTTCTGGACACTCTGGGCGCCATGCTGCAAGACGAGATTGACCGGCGCCGCTCGCGTCTGAGCGAGCGCAGGTTCAAGCAGTCTAAGCTCGACGAGCGACCAAGTCTGGCCGACTTTGATTGGCGTTTCAACCCCAAACTGCCACGCCAGGCCTGCTTTGAGCTGCACGCTTTGAAGTTCATCACCGAAGGCGCCAATGCGCTGATCATAGGTAAGCCCGGCACGGGCAAGAGCCATGTAGCCAAAGCAGTGGCCTACCAGGCCACCCTGCAGAGCTACGACGTGCGCTACGTGGAAGCAGACACCGAATTCGCGCGCTACGCGTTGGCCAATCACGCGGAGCAGGCAAAAATCCTGCGGACCTACGTTGAGCCAGATTTGCTGGTGCTGGACGATCTTTTTTTGGCCCGGCGCATCCACGAGGCCAGCGCCGAGCTTCTACAAGCCATCGTTCATCAGCGCTACAAACTGCGCCGCAGTCTGATCGTTACTTCCAACCGGGTACTCCAGGACTGGGCCAAGTACTTGGGCGATGCCACCATGGCGTCCACCATTCTGGACCGCCTCATGCACCGCGCTGCCATGTTGGAGTTCGAGGGCAAAAGCTATAGGCTCAAAGAAGCCGCTTCACGTATAGCTTTGAGCCCAGTGGCCGCGCCATAATCAATCCGTCCTGCCTGGGGCAGTTTGGGTGGCCATGAGTGGAGCAGTTTCAGGTGGCCGTCGGGG
>CAISYX010000415.1 GCA_903889815.1 uncultured Gammaproteobacteria bacterium | reverse complement strand
GTGTGTGGGGGGGGGGGGGGTAGTATGTGTGCACGTGCATGATGAAAGCATTGAACCCGATGGCATACACCAACAAGAGCTCCAGCGGCCGCGCATCATGCCCCATCGTGGAACAGCCTTGGCTGCGGTGATTAAGGATGGCTAGCCACTGCGCCGCAGCGCATCCGATAGGGACCAGGGTCCAGTTGACCGTCTGACAAACACGCAAGCGTGCCAACACACGCCGGGTGATTGAGGCAGGCCACATGGGAGAGAGACCAATATTGGTCCAACAACAAAAGGGAAGTGCAACGACGCATCGGAGAGGGATGACCCTAATACCTGCCGCCTTCCATACTTGATGTTCATATCCCGGCGCAAGCTCCAGAAGATCACCGACGAACCCCTCGATCACCACGTACTTGGTGTTCGTGTCATCGAGTGCCCTGGACCGCGCGCGTGACGCAAACTAAACTCAGAACATGGACCGCTTGCGATGCGTGACAGGCAGACGCGTCGAATGATGGATAGACCAGAGAGCGTTCGGTGGGGACGTACTTGCGCGTGAATGAGACCAGAGGCAGCTCGTTCGTGTGCGTCGGGTTCTGTGTGTCAGACGAGATGAACGCCCACACCAAAGGCGCAGCTTCGGCCACCACAGCCCTGAGGACCGGTTTGTCGTCGCGCCTTTTCTGTGGAGTGAATGAGTTGATGTTTTCGTACGACATACGATCAAGTGCGCGGGCGTGGTACATCGGTGCCGACACCAGGCAAGATATAGATCATAGCCTTGGCGAAGCCACTGTCCGCATGCATGCAGCCACGGGTCGCCAGACGATTCTAAGGCAAGAAGATAACTGGAGGATAGAAGTTGATCAATGGTGGGTGCGTGTGCACGTGTGACCTTGAAAAGCCAAGGTTTGGGTCCGTGCCCGGCCTGGTCGACGCGGCCGCTCTTCCGATCAGCCTCAAAAATGGGGTGAAGTTGCGCGACGACAGCTGCGTCGTTCCGATTCAGCTTCAGTACTCGCACCATGGCGTCCACTTGCTCAGCGCTCAACTGTAATTCCTGGCCATGCAGACCATCTTCGGATTGGACGTACCGTACGACGGAAAACAGCTCGTTCTCAGCCACTATTTCATGAGTGGATCCGCTGATCGTATCACACTCAGCCAAGAGCGACAGCAACTCGCTCATGTCCCCACCAGGGCGGACGCTAAGCGGAGCCGGATCCAGTGGGTAGAGCGGCGATACACTATCTGTCGCGTACGTCAGAGGCGCCCAGTTGTGAACCACGCCGCGGGCGATCGACTGAAGCGTCTCAAAACCCCCCTCTCCAGTGGCCCCTCGCTCCAGCTCATCGATGTTATCCAACCAGCCACCAAGCCAAGGAGTCATCACATCTTGGGTCCACTTGGCTCCACGAGTGGCGGCCAGCTTCATGAAAATGGCGTCGCGAGCATCGGCTAAGTGCCTCGGTGTTTTCTCGGCGCGGGCCGTTTTAAACGCTGCGCTGTGTTGCGCTATGAATTGGCTCACAATTGATTCCGACTGCTTGCCTTGGCCATCGGCAATCACGTTGCCTTTTTTGTTCACACTGGCTTCCGCTTTGTCCGGTTCCTTGGCTTCAGCTTTTGACTCCAGCCCGATGAGGCCCGCGAGTTTTTGCTGCTTAATAGTGCGCTGCGACTCGACACCAAGTCCCCCCACTTTGCCCCATTGGTCGACAATTTCCTTCAACTGGATCTTCCCAGAATCCTCCTTTGAGGGCAAACTGCCCAACAGGGCGAAAGTGGCCTCCAAGTCAATGGGGTTGGCGCTCTGATTGAATTCATGAACAGCTTTCGACACGGCCTTGACCTTCCAGAAAGGCATTCTTGTGAGCTCAACGATGTTCCCAATGGAACAGTCTGTCAGTTCCATGAAGGGAACAAGCGCGCATCTCCATTTGTCGAAGCATGCAGGCAACGTGCCGGGTTTTTCCTTGCGCTCTTTGACAGCGGCAGAACGCTGCACTGTTACCTGGAAGAATCCTTCGTCGATGAGTTCGAGAATGGTCGTGGCCCACTGCTTTTTGATCCCATTATCCCGAAGAGATTTATTTTGTTCCTCTGCCATGGTTACATACAAAGCGAATGCAAGTCCATGCTCATGGTGCTGGATGTGGTCCATGACAAGCTCGATAGCGCGCTGTGATTGGATTTTGATGTAGCGCACCATGTTGGCTTTTGATTGCATGGCCTTCTGCAGTGTGCGGTCCGCGTGGGCTGCATCGGCTGTGCCTTCCACGAGGGCCAACGCCATGTCAATCGCGTCGCGCGGCCTGGTGTGATGCGCAATGGCTTGGAAAAAGCGAGAGAGGACAGATAGGGGGG
>CAISYX010000414.1 GCA_903889815.1 uncultured Gammaproteobacteria bacterium | reverse complement strand
TTTAGGTGGAATGGCGCTGAGGTGAGGACTAGCTCCGGTGTTGTAGCGTCTATAGCCCGCCGGGACACGCCGTGAACCCATCCCTGGGGGCTCGGCAGCCGCCGTCCGGGCGGCTGACGGTCCTGAATGGCCAGACCCCGACCTCCAGCCTCGTGCAGTGGGTAACCCCGAACCCCCAGGCCGGCGGGCTTTGCTGGTCGCCGCAGGCGGGATGAGAGGAGCTGCGTTGAGAACTGGATGGTGCGGGAGCGGGCCTTGCCCGCGAACCCTTCGCTGGCACTGCACAAGGCGTCGGGCATCCGCCACCCCGTGCAGCGGCATGAAAGACACGCACCGAGTGAGCAAAGAGACCGCGGCTCTTTGCGATGCGAGGGCACCCTGGAGGGGTGCGGGTCAGCCGCAGCACGGGGTGGCGGGTGGCCGGGGCCGATCGTATCTGCAGTAGGTTCGCGGGCAAGCCCGCTCCTACAGTGAATTCAGGTACGCAACCGCCCGGTCCGGAAAATCGGTAAACAGCCCATCCACCCCTGCATCGATGTAATACAGCTTCAGCATGTCCTCAAAGCTCTCGGCAAACGGCGGCACATGCCCCGCATCCAGCCGGAAGGTGTAGGGGTGCACCTGCAGCCCCGCCGCATGGGCAAAGCCCACCAGTCCGCTGATACGGGCTGCGCCGCGCGGCGAGTCGCGGTCGATGATCATGCCCTTCTCAGGCCCCAGGCCGTCGGCGTACTGGGCGATCTGCTGCACGCCCTCTTCGGTCTGCATCCACGCGTTCTCGTCGCCGCCATCCAGCAGCATCACCAGATTCAGCTCGATGCCGAGCGCGGGCTGCAACTCGTCATGCACGCGTTTCAGTTCGTCAAACTCGAAGGTCTGCACGAACACTTTGTCCTGCTTGCTGGTATAGCCGTACTGCTTGAGTGTCTCAAGCACCGCGCGGCCAAGGTCCTTGCCCTCAGCCAGGTGGAACGCGGGGGACTTGAGCTCGGGGTAAATGCCGATGTCCTTGCCGGTGGAGTGGTTCAGGCCCTGGATCAGCTCGATCTCCTGCGCCAGCGTGTGCACCTTGAATGTGGACGTGAACATCGGGAAGCGCTGCGGATAGTTCAGCGTCTTCACGCCGTTCTCGACACTGAAGCCCTCGGTCACCTCCAGCGACTGAATCTCGGCCAGCGTGAAGTCCACCGCGTAATGGCCGCCGTCTGCCCGCGCCCGGCCGGGAAATTTCTCGGCGACATTGGTGGTGCGGTCCAGCGTGATGTCGTGGATGACGATCAACTGGTCGTCACTGGTCATCACCACGTCCTGCTCGATGAAGTCAGCGCCCATGGCATAGGCCATGGCCTTGGACTCCAGCGTGTGTTCGGGCAGATAGCCGCTGGCACCTCGGTGGGCGACGACGACTTTGCCGGTGGACTGGGCGTGAGCGGAGAGTGCCAGGCTCATGGCGAGGGCTCCTGTGGCGAGTGGGTGCAGAATGGTGCGCAGTTTCATGGGGTATCCCTCTGGAGGTCGGGTTGCGGGGAATCCTATCCTATGTGGGTCGTGTGTCGGTAGTGTGACGCTGGTGTTGGTGGGAGCCGGTCACTGGCCGGGGGCAGGCAGGTCCGGACACGCCACGAGTACATCCCTGTAGGCTCGGCGCCCGCCC
>CAISYX010000413.1 GCA_903889815.1 uncultured Gammaproteobacteria bacterium | reverse complement strand
TCTGATTGCCTTCATCACGGACAAATGCAGAGGCATCATTCCGTGGATCGGCATCGGTGCCACGTTGCTGTTCACGGGATGGACTCTGGCACTAAGCAATGGCTGGCTGGATGCTGCGGCACCTTTCGATCTCTACTACACGACCATTCTTGCGAACGGAGTCATGGTGACGGGAATCGTGCTGGCGTGGGGGATCAAAAAGGCTTTTTACCGAATCTGAACCATGCATTGCGTGAGTCTTTTTCCATATCGTTATCAATGCCGCCGTTTGCATTTACAGCCTCAAGGAGTCGGGCACCACGTTCAAATCAATGCTGAATACCACCGGCACCAGGTAGTACACCAGCAGCACGATGAGGAGCGTGGACACCAGGTTGATGATGAAACCCACCCACACCATTTCCCGGATGGTCAGTTTTTCGGTAGCAAAGATGATGGCATTCGGAGGGGTGCCCGCCGGCAGCATGAAGGCGCAGTTGGCTGCCAGCGCACAGGCGATCATCAGCGCAAAGGGGTGAATGTTCAGTGTCAGCGCCAGGGCCGCGGCGACGGGCAGAATCATCGTCGCGGTGGCCGTATTCGAGGTGACCTCGCTCAGAAACATCACCAGCAGCGTTGCGCAGGTGATGATGACCAGCACATGGACGTTGTCCAGCACGGTCAGCTGCGAGCCCATCCAGCTGGACAGCCCGGTATCCCGAAAGCCCACCGCAATGGCCAGTCCTCCGCCGAACAGCAGCAGGATGCCCCAGGGGATGTCCCGGGAATCCTTCCAGTCCAGAACTCGCCCCTGCCCGCCACTGCCCACCGGCACCATGAACAGCACCATGGCTGCCAGCACGGCAATCATGCCGTCGCGCAGTTCCGGGAACAGGCCTGTCCACAGGAAGCCCCGGGTGATCCAGAGGAACGCGGCGCCGGCAAACACAATGGCGACAACGGTTTCTTCGTAGGAGATGCGCCCGAGCTTCGCGCGTTCGTTGGCGATCAGCGCCCGGCCGCCGGGAATGCCGTGAATGCGCATGGGAAACGCGACGCGTCCCAGATACAGCCAGGTGGCTGTCAGCAGGGTGATTACCAACGGCACGCCTACCATCATCCAGGAGGCGAAACTGATCTCGACATCGAACAGCTCCCGCATCTGGGCGGCAAGGATGGTGATGGGCGGCGTGCCGATCAGCGTGCCCACTCCGCCAATCGTCCCGGCGTACCCTACGCCGAAGATCAGCGCCTTCTCGAAGATGGGAATGTCACCCTCTTCCGGAGTGTCCTTGAGCGCCGCCGCCACCTGCGCGGTGATGGCCAGTGCCATGGGGATCATCATCATGACGGCTGCGGTGTTCGACACCCACATCGACAGAAAGGCCGTGGCGATCATGAAGCCGAGCAGAATCCGCTGCGTGCTGGTGCCCACGAACGCGATGATGCCCAGTGCGATGCGGCGATGCAGATTCCATTTCTCGACGGCCGATGCAATGAAGAATCCACCCAGAAACAGGAAGATGATGTCGTCGCCATAGGCTGCGGTGACAGCGGCATTGCTCAGTGCGCCGGTCGCTGGAAGCAGGACGATCGGCAACAGCGACGTGACGGGAATGGGGATGGATTCCGTGATCCACCAGGTAGCGACCCACAGCGTCGTCGCCAGCACGGCGCGGGCTTCGAAGCTCAGGCCGTCCGGTTCGAAGAACAGCAAGGTGAGCGTGAACAAGGCGGGGCCGAGGTAAAGGCCGACCCGCTGAGCCTGGGTGTATGCGCGCCTGACAGCGTTGTCTTCCATGGTCGTCATCGTTATCGTCTGGTTCTTGTGAAAGGTGCCGTGGAATAATGCCTCGAATGTTTTTGAAAGGACACCCGGATGCGAATTGACTGGCTCCCGGCGACTCGCGCGACTGCGGGAGTCACATGCGTGGTGCTGGGCGTGCAGGGGCTGATCTGTTCGGCCTGATGCTCAGTTGTGTGAACGTACACCCAGCAGCCCACACAGTGCCACCAGGGCGGACTGCATCCCGCTTTCTATCAGCGGCTCCAGGGCGTCCGGTTCAATCAGAGTTGTCCACAACAGCTCGCAGCCATTGCCGACAGCCGTCACTTTCAATGTCGCCTTGTGCACGGTGACATTGGCATTGTTGATGAGTCCGTACTCCAGAGACATCGCCTCCGCATCGCAATGCAGGATGCGTTCCTGAACAGTGCCAACGCCGGCCATCTGCATGGTGCGGACATCGCCGTCGAGCTGACAGGAGGTGATGACGGGCACCCAGTCAATCCGGGAGACATTTCCGACGATGTCCCACACCGCTGCGGCGGGGACCGCAAGGTGCAAGTGCTTGACTACGCTGCGCATGGAGAGGAACCGCGCAGCTTACTGCTGGTCGGGAAAGCGTTCGGCCATGTTGCAATCCGCTTCCTTGAAGTAGAGATCGCCGATGTGCTGGCCATTTGCGAAATCGTATTTGTAGTGAATGGTGTCCACGACCTGCATCAGCGGCGCCAGAGTGGGACCGAAGCACCAGGACGCGATGAGGCTTGGCAGCACAGTGTCCAGCTGCGCCTGGGTGATGGCATTGCCATCGGCGACCTCATTGCCGTACACCAGATTGATCACACTGCTGCCCTTGTCCTCGCAGATGGTGCTGACCCAGGTCGTAATGCCGTCAAGCTGCATGGGCAGATTCGCGTTCAGTTCGGCAACATTCTCGTTGCACTGGGCCATGGTGATGTCGGCCGCGAGCGCATTCTGGGCGGTGGCGGCAGTCAGTAGAGTCAGAACGAGCAACAGCATTCGCATTCCTGGTGTCCTTTTGCGGGAGTAAGTAACGCGATTTTACCCATACACACGGGAGAAGGTCATCTGCTTTGAGGTAAGATGCCAATAGTTTCCTCCATTCCAGCCGAGATCCTCTTGTCCATGAATTTGAACGACGTGCTCCGCCGCATCCGCTATACCTTCGATTTCAACGACTCGCAGATGATCGAGGTATTCGCCGGCGCCGACCATTCGGTAACCCGCGAGCAAGTCTGTGGCTGGCTCAAGCAGGAGGCCGACGAGGGCTTCCAGCCAGTGGACGATCGCGACATGGCCTTGTTCCTCAACGGGCTGATCAACGCCCGCCGCGGGCGCCGTGACGGACCTGCGCCAGTGCCCGAAGCCCGCCTGACCAACAACATGGTGCTGATGAAGCTGCGTATCGCGCTGAACCTGCAGTCCGACGATGTGCGCGCCGTGCTGGCCGAGACCGGCCTGAACTTCAGCAATCACGAGCTGACGGCCCTGTTCCGCCGGCCCGACCACAAACATTACCGCCATTGTGAAGATCAGCTGCTGCGCAATTTCCTGAAGGGCCTGCAGGGGCGTCTGCGCGCAGCAGCTGTCCCTGAGGCGGAAGCTGATCCGGAGCCGCAGACGCCGGTACCCAGGCCGACCCACAATGTGTGGGGGCGTTGAAGGCGCAATCCCGCAATCTGTCGCTGTATGAAGGAGATCACCATGCGTGACGTGACCATCAATGTAGAGCCGGTAGAGCTTTACAAGATTCTGAAATTCGAAGGGCTTGCAGGCAGCGGAGCCGAGGCCAAGGCCGTCATCGCTGAAGGACAGGTAACGCTCAATGGCGTGGTGGAGACCCAGAAGCGCAAGAAGATAGTGGGTGGCGACATCATTGCGTTTGGGGCGGAGACGCTGCATATCGTCTACGTGGAAGTCTGACGCACCAGGCGGCCTCCATGGCGCAGTTCCCGCAACCGGCCCCTGCAGTCAGCACTCGTTACTGCGGTGTCGCACCAGGCTTGCGCGCCTCGCAGCGCTGCAGCCAGAGTGCCTGGAATTCAGCGATCCGCTGCGCCTGAGCCTCGGCCCCTGCTGCAATCGGCTGTGCCCAGGCCATGTCGATCATCGCATTGGCCCAGGTCAGCAGGTCGCCCTGATCGCTCAGCTCTGCATTCATCTTGTTGATCATCAACATGATGTCGGCGTTTCTGTGGCGATCCAGCAGGATATTGGCGGCGAGTCCCGGAATGCCTGCGCAGTCACTCAATGGCATCTGGGCGGACGCGACGGCGGGCAAGGCAAGGCCAAGGCAGAGCAGGGTAGTGCGAATCAGCAGGGCAGCAGGCTGGCGTTTCATGGATTACCTCCGGTACAACTAGGGCAGCGCGGGAATTATTGGCGATTCCGCGCGCCGCCGCCAGCATCAATTCACTCCCCGGCCTTGCCCAGCAGGCGCAGCACGGCGGAAATCGTCGCCTGGTACCCGCGCGATCCCTCACGTACGAACGCGCCGTGGTCTTCATTGGCGATGATGCGCACGTTCACTTCGTCTCCCGCGATGATTGCAAGGGCAGGGTAGTCCGGCAGTGTCTGCAGCGCCGTCTTGCCCTGGGCGAGCTCCCGTGGCATGGACAGGGGATAGCGGTAGGTGCTGACGATGTATTCCTGCGGGATGCCCCAGGGCAGCCATTCGAGTGGCGATATCGCCTTGAAGTTCGCTCCGTTCTCATCCACTGGCGCGCCGGTCAGTTTTTCCAGCAGCGGCTCGCCACAATAGATCTCTCCGCTGGTGCCGATGGAGTCGATCACCATTGGATTGATGTAGGCATCGGCCATGACCAGTGCCATCGGGTTCAGTGCCGGCTCCACATAGATTTCGCTGTCTTTGGGCAACTGCGACCGGGTGGCCAGCCAGGCGCCGAAGTGGCCGCCGGAGGAATGGCCCACCACGATGGCTTGTTCCAGATCCAGCGGGTAGTCCTCTGCAAGGTCCGCCAGTGCGTCGAAGCCATTGGCGATGTCGTGCCAGGTGCCTGGCCAGCCGCCGCCGTCGCTCGTAGCGCCGCGATACTGGACATTCCACGCAGCGATGCCCTGGGCGGCAACCGCCTTGGCCATGGCGCGGTAACTGTTGATCATGCCTTCGGTGGACATCCAGCAGCCCGCGTGCAGAAACGTGACGACGGGAAACGGACCCTCGCCTTCGGGCAGGGTAAGCTCGCCGTACTGCATGGGGTCCGGGCCGTAGGGAATCCTGGTTTGTGCGAGGGCGGAGGAGGCGCTGAATCCGGAAAGCAGGGCGATGGACAGAAGCAATGTTCTTGTTGTCATGATGCGTGCCTGTGCGTTGAAAAGACGACGACGCGGTAGCGCAAGATGGGGTGAATTGCATGCCCCGGAATGCCGGCAGCGCCAGCACAAATGAAAAGGGGCGCCAGCAAGTCCCTGCGGACCTTCTGACGCCCCCTGCATTCAATCGCTTCAGGTATACAGCGACTTGTACGTCTGCACGAAGTACTGCATTTCCTCTGGCTTGGCGATGCTCACACGGGCCCAGGTCGGGTAGGGTTGGAACAGGCGTCCCACCATGATGTTGGCCTGCCGCATGGAGGCACGGAAAGCTTCATTGTCGATGCCGGTTTCGAAGAACACGAAGTTGGCGTTGGATTTCACGTAACGCAGCCCCAGTTCGTCCAGCATGCCTTCCACAATGGCCAGCCCTTCCTTGTTGCGCGCACGGGCAAAGTCCTGAAACTCCTTGTCACCGTAGGCCACCAGCGCAGCGTGCTGCGCCAGGATGCTGATGCTGCCCGTCTTCACCATGTTGATGCGTTCGATCAGTTCGGGATGCGCGAAACCGAAACCCACACGCAGGCCTGCAAAGCCGTGGATCTTCGACGCCGTGCGCGCCACGATCACGTTGTTAACGCCCTCAGTGATCAGCGGCATCATGCTGCTGAACTCGGGGTTGTCCACGTACTCGTAGTAGGCCTCGTCGATGAACACCAGGCGATCCTTCGCCACCGTGCGTACGAAATCTTCCAGCGCCTTCTTCTCGATGATCGACGGAATCGGGTTGTTCGGGTTGCACAGATACACCATCTTCGTGTCAGGGCGGATGGCCGCGTACATGGCGTTCAGGTCGATGTGCATCGACTCGTCCACCGGCACGTTGATGATCTCCGAGCCCATTTCCTCGGCAGCACGCAGCAGCTGCCCGAAAGTAGGGTAGGGCGCCACGATCGAGCCCTTGTCCAGACTGGCCAGAATGCCGGCAGCCTGGAGCAACTCGCCCGATCCTGCGCTCATGGTGATGCTCTCTGGCGTCACGTTCTCGATGCTGGCCTGCAGCGCAATGACCTGATTGCCGATGCCCCCGTACAGATTGCTCTGGCTGAAGGCTGCCTGCATCGCGTCGAAGGCAAGCTTCGACGGGCCGTACGGATTCTCGTTGGACGACATGCGGATCGGTGCCGTCGGCGCCGCAATCTGCGCGACAGCCGAATTCATGAACCGCACTGACGAGCCGGTGAGGCGCTCCGCCAGGGCGGCGCCTGCAACCGAGGCGCCTCCCCACAGCAGATTGCGACGATTGATCACTGGATTCATTCTGGACTCCTCAACTCAGAATGTGTAAGACACTTTGCCGAACCAGCGGGCACCGAAATATCCCACCGGGCTGCCATTCAGGTACTGGCGGCTGAGGTTGTTGTAGCGCTCTTCGTCGTAATCCCAGACGGCCTGCGGCACCTTGCTGGGATACTCGTTGAACGCGTTGTCCAGTCCTGCACCGATACGCAGTGCATCGGTGGGCGACCAGGTCAGCTCGATGTTGGTCTGCTGCATCAGTGCGATCTCCCTCTTGTAATGCAGCTGCGTAGTTCCGCGAATATTCTCGGTGTCCAGTTTGGCCACGACCGCTGCCGGCAAGCCGGAGGTGCTGGCCAGGGTGTACTGCGGACCGTAGATCGACTGACGCAGGCTCAGAGAGAAATCGCCCCACTGAATGCGCGCGCCCAGATTGACACGGAACAAGGGGCTGTCAGTCTCGATGTTGGACAGTGTCAGTGGGCTGTACATGCTGGCGCCACCCAGGCTGGCGGGTGCTGCCTTGGCACTCAGGACTTCCGTCTTGTTGTAGTTGGCGGCCATCGTCCAGGCAATGCTGCCCCATCCGAAACGGGAGTTGTACGTGTTGACCCAGTCCACCCCGGTGGTCTTGGTTTCCAGTGAGTTGTTGAAGATCGCGACGCTGATGCCAGCACGAGCGGTTGAATCCAGCGAGCCACCGGGAGCGACAGGGTTTTTCCAGTCGCCGATGTAGCCGAAGCCCACCAGCGCGCGGCCGAGTGCTTCGTTGTACGTGTCATCCGGACGGCCGTCGCCATTGGTATCTGCAGGATCCGCCAGAATATTGTTGAATTTGCCGGTGGTGCGGCCAGTGATGGTGTTGTTGGACTGCGCCACGGAGTAAGCGAACGAGCCTCGCTGAATGCGGTCGGAGATGGTGATCTCGTAGGCGTCGATCGTGGTGGTCAGGCCGTCGATCGGCTCCAGCACAAGGCCGATGCTGATGTTCTCAGAGGTCTCAGGCTGCAGGCCTGCTCCAAAGCCCAGTGCGGCGGCTGCAGAGCTGTTGGGCTGCAATTGCGGCGTGGCGGCGGTGGGGCCTACGTTCACTGCCGAGTAGTATCCCTCGCCCAGAGTCGGTGCGCGGAAGCCGGTGCTGGCGGTGGCACGGATGGCAAAACCGTCGGCGAAGTCGTAGCGCGTCGTGATCTTGCCCACGGTCTCATTGCCAAAGTCGCTGTAGTCCTCGTAACGCACGGCCACGTCCACCAGCCAGTCATTGGTGGGCACAAACACGAAGTTCAGGAAGGTTGCGTAGTTGTGCCGATCGTAATCGCCGGTATTCACAGCCGGGTTGTAGCCAGGGAAGGCGGTCGCACCTGAGCCGAAGTAGGACGCGGGCTCGCCGGCACCGATGCCGTAGGTGTCCTTGCGATATTCCAGGCCGGTGGGGAAGGTCATCGGAGCGGCCATGCCAATCTCGAACTCCTTGCTCACATCCAGACTTGTAGTCCACTGCGATGCGTCGAAGCGCCCGATGTAGAAGCGGTCTGGCGACACGCCAGTGGTATTCCAGAGCGAGAAGTTCATGCCGTTGGAGACGACCATTCCGATTTCGTTGTCGCCGTAGGTCGAGGAGACGTCCCACATCCAGTCATTGGTCGTGCCGTTGACGCCGGCAGTCAATGAGAAGTCTTCTTCATCGGATGCCAGTTTGGGGGCGAAGCCGAATTCGTACTTGTTGATCAAGACCTCACGCACGCCGGCGGCAGTGGTGTCGTTGCGATCGCCATCTTTGTTGGCATCGACGCCACCGTCCTGGGAAGGACGTCGATAGCTCTGCAGTGATGAGGCTTCCTTGCGGCCGATGCTGCCGAAGCTGTAGAAATTCATGTCTTCGCTGAATTCATAGCCTGCATTGAAAAACACGGATGCGCGCGCTACGTCGGGCGGATCGCCCTGGTTTTGGAGGGTGGGATAGCCAGGGGCAGTGGCCATCTTGGTGTCGCGCTCGAGGTAGGTTCGGTAGGCTGAGCTGACTGTGTAGCCGCTGGGCGTGCCGTTGTTCAGACGGTTCAGACACTCGGTGGGGTTCGCCACGCACACTGCCGGGCCGTAGGTGATGGAGCGG
>CAISYX010000412.1 GCA_903889815.1 uncultured Gammaproteobacteria bacterium | reverse complement strand
TGCAGGATACCAAACACGCGTTCAACAACGGCGTGCGCGTGCAGAAGGGAATCGACTACTGATGCGCGCCAGTCTCGCCGCGCTGGCAATCTCAGCCTGCCTGGTGGCGCAAAGCGGCACTGTTCTAGCGCAATCCATCACCGTGGTGGACGATGATCAGCGCAGCGTCACACTGCAAGGTCCCGCCCGACGCATCGTCAGCCTGGCGCCGTCGCTGACGGAATTGCTGTTTGCAGCGGGGGCAGGCAACCGGGTGGTGGGCGTCAGCGAATACAGTGACTTTCCGCCTCAGGCGCAGGGGATTCCCATCGTCGGGCGCTTCGATCTGCTGGACATGGAGGCGATCGTCGGCTTCAACCCCGACCTGATCGTGGCCTGGCGCAGCGGCAATCCCCGGGCGGCAGTGCAGCGCCTCATCGACCTGGGCTTCAACGTCTATGTGGCAGAGCCCACGACGCTGGACAGCATTCCGGAGCACATCGAGAAGTTCGCCACACTGGCCGGCACTCAGGCAACGGGCATGGCCGCTTCCGCCTATTTCCGTGAGCAACTCGGGGTTCTGCAAAGCAAGCATCAGGACAGCGAAAAGGTGTCTGTGTTCTATCAGGTATGGAATGACCCGCTGATCAGCGTGGGAGGGCAGGAACTCATCAACGACATCATCACCTTGTGTGGAGGAAGCAATATTTTCGGCGACCTGGGCCTCGCGCCCAAGATCAGCGAAGAAGCGGTGCTGCAGCGCGACCCGCAGGCCATCATCGCGAGCGGCATGGACATCGCGCGCCCGGAATGGCTGGACGACTGGCGGCGCTGGCCGCAACTGCAGGCGGTTGCCAACGGCCATCTGTTCTTCATTCCGCCAGACTTTGTGCAACGTCACAGCCTGCGGGTACTCAGTGGCGCCTTGCAGATGTGCGCACACCTGGACACGGTGCGCGCACATCCCTGAGTGATGCAGATCAGTGCTGGTGTGCCGCGCCGGCAGCGGCGCCGGGCGCCTGGGTCGAACCTGTTGCCATCATCAGGTGGTGCGGCAGGTGATGATCCCCCTGCACCATGAACCCCATGAACCCGAGGGCGCGGACTTTGGCGACATTGGCCGGGTCGGTGGCATGCACCGTAAGACTCACGCCATTGTCCAGCAGCGTCGTGGTGGCGTGGAATGCAGGATCACTCGCCATCTGCGCGGCATGCGCAGGCACCATCCTCTGAATGGCACCCAGCACATCCCCCGTCCCGGTCACGGTATAGCGAGCACCGCCTTCGACCTGTTCAGTGGTGACAGCCGCCTGCAGTGTGACGAGATTCATGTCGATCAGGTGTGCACGCAGGGCCTCGATATTGACCTTGCTCCAGTCAGTAGCCGGATCGGCTTCCAGTTGACGCACCACTTCCTGGACAGCCGCGAAGGCATCCTGGCCCAACTGGCTCGGCCCCGACGCAGCGCCGCCCATCATCATGCCGCCGCCCTGACCGTGCATCATGCCGCCCCCCTGCCCCATCATCATGCCGCCGCCCTGCCCCATCATCATGCCGCCCTGTGCCGCACCAGCGCCCTGGCTCATCGGCGAATCGGGTGCGCGTGTCACGGTGCCGCTGTCCGTTGCACCGGCCTGCGCCGCATGATTTTCATGCTGCGCCCAGACGCTGGGGGCCAGCACCATCAACAGTGTCACTGCGGCTGTCTTCATGGCTTTCATGGTTTTTCTCCTGTGGGTTGGGCCCGTCTTGTCGAGCCATGAGACCAGTCTAGGCGTCGGCAAAAGCGGACACTATGATCCTGATCATAGTCTCGACGTTCAGATCCTGAGACCGAACCGCTCCACACTCTGCGCCACATGCGCCTCGTCAGTGACACCCGCACGGGAGGCGGCCATGGCGACAGCGTCCTGCCCGGCAAGGTAACGCAGGGTGTGGCTACCATCCGTTGCTGCCGTGAAAATGACACGGGCTATGTCGATGGACTCGGAATACCCGGCACGGCGTGCCGGATCCGCGAACACGGCCATGATGCCCTGCAGCGATGCGTCATAGGCGCTCAGACCCGGCAACTGCATCACGTCCAGCGAGCGACCGGCGAAGTCAGTCTTCACGCCGCCCGGCTCCACAATCTTTACGTGCACACCGTGGGGCGCCAGTTCGATGGCCAGAGATTCAGAAATACCTTCCAGCGCGAACTTGGTGCCGTGGTAGAGCGAATTGAAGGGGAAAGTCACGCGGCCACCAATCGACGAGACGTTGATGATCACGCCACTGCCTTGCGCCCGCATTTGCGGCAACACGGCCTGCATTGTCTGGACAGGTCCGAAGACATTAGTTCGGTACTGGCGCTCGAGCTGATCGGGAGTCACTGCCTCCAGGGGCCCGAACAAGCCGTAGCCCGCATTGTTCAGCAGCACATCAATCCCGCCGAAGCGTGCCATGGTGGCGGCCACCGCTGCCTGAATGCTCGCGAGATCGGTCACGTCCAGCGCGTGCAAAAGCACATTCGGGAGCGTGTTCAGAACGCTCTCGTGGGACGGATCACGCATGGTGGCCGCAACGTTCCAGCCGGCTTCCTGAAACAACAGGGCCGCTGCGCGACCTATACCGGTGGATGCTCCAGTGATGAGGATGGTTTTCATGGGTTTGTTTCTCGTGTGTCGATAAGTGAAAGGAGTGGATCAAATCGGGTCAACTATGGGTGCTTTTTTTTGACCAGTCAGGTACCAAACTATCCTTACGGTGGCCATCATGCCGGTCACTAACCAAGCCATCAAAGCCTATGTACACAATCGTCTTGAGCATTCTGATGCTCTGGCGAACCGCCATGAAGATCAGCCGGCGCGGCGCGTTACCCCGAGCCGGCTTTCGCACTCTTTTCGAAGACTTGTGCAATTCCTCCGACGAAACCCGGCGGCTGAAGCAGCGGGACAGACTGACAGGGCTCTACAACCAAGCATGGGTTTGTTTCGCTCGTTGGGCGCACCGCACTGGAAGAGGCGGCCTCGACGGGGGACCAGCTCACGCTGATGCACCTGGACCTGGACAACTTCAAGTTCGTGAACGACAAGTTCGGCGACGTCAGGATATCGAAACTGCCCTGAAGATCGTCAAGCCCGATGCGGAATTCCGGCTGGTGTACATGCCTCTGCTCAACGTGAAGACGGGGGAGCTGGATGGCTTCGAGGCGCAGTTGCAACTGAGCAACATCACCGAAGTACTCTACCGCTATGCCCGGCGCTTCGAGATAGCCCCGTGCAACATCCAGCGGGAGGAAGCTCAGTCATCCAGCCGGGGCATATGCCCCAGTTTGCTGGCCTTGACTGCCAGATAGCCTTGGTTGTGCGGATTGTAGCCTGTGTGAATAGGCATGCGCTCAGTAACGGTAAACCCGAGGGACTCTACCGCAAGCACCTTGCGCGGGTTGTTGGTCAGCAGTTTCAACGTGCGGACTCCGAAGTGCTCCAGCATAGGCCTGCAAATCGAGTATTCCCGGCCGTCGGCCAGAAACCCCAGTTGTTCGTTGGCTTCCACCGTGTCGGCGCCAGCGTCCTGCAAGGAATAGGCCTTGATCTTGTTGAGCAGGCCTATGCCACGACCTTCCTGACGCAGATACAGAATCAGCCCGCGGCCCTCCCGGGCGATATGCTGCATGGCATATTGAAGTTGCGGCCCGCAGTCACAGCGCAGACTGAACAGGGCATCGCCGGTCAGACACTCCGAATGAATGCGGCACAGCGCCGGCTCGCCGTTGTCGAGATCGCCCATGGCAAGCACGATGTGCTCCTTGCCTGTCCGCGGATCTTCGAAACCATGGATTGTAAACTCGCCCCATTCCGTCGGCAGTTTTGCCCCAGCCACAAATTCTACAAGCACTACGTCCGTCCTCATTTCAAATTGAAATCCTGGCGATCAGCTGCAGGCACAGCAAAGCCATCAAACCTGCCAGCACATCGTCAATCATGACACCGAATCCGCCAGCCACGTTGCGATCCAGCCAGCGTATCGGCCAGGGCTTCACAATGTCGAACAGGCGAAACAACAAAAACCCAATCACGATCCACCACCAGCCCGCGGGAGCCATGAACATCGTGATCCAGTAACCAACAAACTCATCCCACACAATACCGCCGTGGTCCTCCACGCCGATATCCCGTGCTGTAGTGCCACACAGCCAGATGCCTGCAACAAAGCTCATCAGAACGAAAGTCGCGTAGACCCACGGACTCATGGCTGGCAACAACACATACAGTAGCGCCGCCATGGCCGTTCCGAACGTCCCTGGCGCGACAGGTGCAGCACCACTGCCGAAACCGAAAGCAGCGAAATGGACTGGGTTGCGCCAGACAGACGCTGGCGTGGCGCTGCGTGACTCAATCACGATTCGGCTCCTGATCCGTCCGGGCGAAATGATTGTAGCCCGTTACGCTCAGGGTCTGCTGTGCGCCACCGCGCCACCATTGCACACCACTGCCTGTCAACACCTCGCCAATACGGCACACCGGTGTGTGCAGGTCTGACATCAATGCCAGCATGTCGAGCTCTCGTTCCGACGGCACGGTAAAACACAATTCGTAGTCATCGCCGCCACCCAGGGCAAGCTGCGTTCGTTCGTCAAGGCCTGCCGCGGCGCAGAGCGCGGCGGACAACGGCAGTGTATCGAGATCGATACGGGCAGCGGCGCGGCTCGCGCTCAGCACATGCACAAGGTCCGAGGCAAGACCATCAGACAGGTCAATCGCGGCCGTGGCGATATCTCGCAAGGCCAGACCGGCCTCGACTCGGGACTCCGGCAAATGAAATGCACGTACCAGTGTCTCTCGCAGATCGGGATCAAGCGTGGGCCATGCCCCGTCGCGCAATACGCGCAGCCCTGCGGCGGCGTCACCGAGGGTGCCGGTCACG